>CAYGNA010000008.1:0-31901 GCA_964351065.1 uncultured Pseudomonadales bacterium | reverse complement strand
GAGCGGCGGTCTCCAAAACCGCAGGTTGGGGGTTCGATTCCCTCCTGGCCTGCCAGGGTCTTGCAAGAACGCATCCTCGATAATACGAAGGTTAAATGAACGCCAAAGTAGAAAATTCACCCGGTAAGCTGGATTTGGTGATCTGGTTCGTCGTGGTAGCGATCATGGCCGGCGGCATCTATGCCAATTCCGTCTATGCGACTGTAGGTGTTTTCTACAGGGCGCTTGCGGGTATTGGTATTGCTGGTGTGGCTATAGCGCTTGCGATGCAAACAGAGCGCGGTAAGGCAGCCTGGCATTTGGCCCGGGAGGCCAGGGTAGAAGTTCGAAAGGTAGTGTGGCCAACGCGGCAGGAAACCACCCAGACAACGTTGATAGTTGTTGTTGTGGTCGCACTGGTATCGCTCATGTTGTGGGGTCTGGACTCTGGTCTCAGCTGGGGTATTCGGTCTGTCATTGGCTAGGAGAAGGTTTTGAGTAAGCGTTGGTACGTCGTACATGCCTATTCCGGCTATGAAAAGCAGGTGATGCGTGCGCTCCAGGAGCGCATAGGCCTGTCATCGATAGAAGAAAAGTTTGGTGAAGTGATTGTTCCATCAGAAGAAGTGGTGGAGATGCGAGCTGGCAAAAAGCGTCGCAGCGAAAGGAAGTTTTTCCCGGGCTATGTGCTTGTTGAAATGGAGCTCGATGAGGATACCTGGCATCTGGTTAAGGAAACGCCACGAGTCCTGGGCTTTATCGGTGGTAAGGCCGATCGTCCCGCACCTATTTCAGACGCTGAAGCCAACGCCATACTGCAGCGTGTTCAGGCGGGCAGTGAGCACGTCACGCCCAAGACCGTGTTTGAGCCGGGCGAACTGGTACGTGTCATTGACGGGCCATTCAACGATTTCAATGGTGTTGTTGAAGAGGTCAATTACGAGAAGAACCGACTGCATGTAGCAGTCACGATTTTTGGCAGGTCAACACCCGTTGAACTCGATTTCGGCCAGGTCGAAAAGGGCTAGGCAAGTTAAGTAAACGGGTAATCAAGGCAGGGCATTCACCTCGCCAGGTGGTTGCCCACAGAGGGGACCCTGAGTAGAAACTTCGTTTCGAAAAAGGGGTTTGAACCCAAAAGGAGTAAGTAAAATGGCAAAAAAGATTGATGCATACATCAAGCTGCAGGTTCCTGCAGGTCAAGCAAATCCAAGCCCGCCAGTAGGTCCTGCACTGGGCCAGCGTGGCGTTAACATCATGGAATTCTGCAAGGCATTTAATGCCGAAACACAGTCCATGGAAGCCGGGTTGCCCGTACCGGTGGTGATCACCGTCTATGCGGACAAGAGCTTCACGTTTATCAAAAAGACGCCACCAGCCGCAATTCTTCTGAAGAAGGCAGCAGGTGTTAAGAGTGGTAGCGCCAAGCCGAATACGGCCAAGGTTGGCAAGGTTACTCGTGCCCAATTGGAAGAGATCGCCACCCAGAAAATGCCTGATCTGACGGCAAAAGATCTGGACGCAGCGGTACGGACAATTGCAGGTAGTGCACGGGCAGCAGGTATTGATGTTGAGGGAGTAGTCTAGATGGCCAAGTTATCCAAGCGTGTTCGAGCGTTCCGGGAAAAAGTTGAGCCGGGCAAAGCTTATTCCGTCTCCGAAGCGGTTGCACTGCTCAATGAACTGTCAAAGGTCAAGTTCTCTGAGTCTATGGATGTGAGCGTCAATCTGGGTGTTGATCCCAGAAAGTCGGACCAGGTTGTGCGTGGGGCAACTGTGCTTCCCAATGGTACTGGTAAAGATGTGCGTGTTGCCGTGTTTGCTCAGGGTGACAACGCTGAAGCGGCGAAGGCTGCAGGTGCTGAAATTGTCGGTATGGATGACCTCGCCGCATCAATCAAGGGTGGCAGCCTCGACTTTGACGTTTGTATCGCGACCCCTGACGCCATGCGTGTGGTTGGTCAGCTTGGTCAGATACTTGGTCCACGTGGCCTCATGCCTAACCCGAAACTGGGCACAGTGACGATGGATGTCGCAGAGGCTGTCCGTAATGCCAAGGCTGGTCAGGTGAGGTACCGAACCGACAAGAACGGCATTATCCATGGTGCAGTTGGCAAGGTAGGTTTTGAAGCCACCGCTATCAAAGAAAACATTGAGGCGTTGCTTGTCGATCTCAAGAAAGCCAAGCCGACGACCGCAAAAGGCACTTATGTCAAAAAGGTTGTGCTTTCAACAACCATGGGTGCAGGTATACCCATCGACCAGGCGTCGCTGGAGTTTTAAACAAGAATTTTGTAAAGACTTTGGGGACCCGGCGTACGCCGGGGCTCGTCAAAGACCGCAGGTCCGGACAGTCACGTGTTCGGTTAAGTTTAGGTTTAAGGCCTGCGCAGACGGTGAACCCGATTCAGATATTGGATCTTATCGCCGTAACAAGGCGTCTGTCTTTCGGGTAAGTAACGAGGGGCAGACATTGGAAAAGTCGACACAGGAGTAACACTTGTGCCAATAGGACTTAAAGAGAAACAGGCGATTGTTGCTGAAGCGAATCAAATCGCCAGCACAGCGCTCTCTGCAGTTCTGGCAGATTATCGTGGTGTATCGGTTTCCGGTATGACTGAGCTGCGAAAACAGGCCAGAGAGCAGGGTGTGCATGTGCAGGTGATTCGGAACACGCTGGCAAAGCGCGCTTTTGAAGGCACTGAATATGAGTGTCTGGCAGAAGTATTGCTCGGTCCGAATGTCATTGCATTTTCACTTGAGGATCCAGGCGCTGGCGCCCGGGTATTCAAAGATTTTGCCAAGGCAAACGCGAAGTTCGAGGTGAGAGCCTTGAGTGTAGGTGGCAAGTTGCTGCCTGCAGAGCAAATTGATGCGCTGGCCAAGTTGCCGACCAGGGACGAAGCACTGTCCATCTTGATGGCAGTGATGATGGCGCCCGCTACCAAACTGGTGCGTACGCTGAATGATATCCCGGGCCGTGTAACACGCGTTGTTGCCGCCGTACGTGATCAGAAGCAGGAAGAAGCCGCTTAACTTTATAAATAACGGAGATAGGACTCATGTCTTTATCAAAAGATGATGTATTGAATGCCATTGCTGAAATGACCGTCATGGAAGTGGTCGAGCTCGTTGAAGCTATGGAAGAGAAGTTTGGTGTTTCTGCAGCCGCTGCGGTTGCTGTTGCACCTGCGGCAGCTGGTGGTGACGCCGGTGCTGCTGTAGAAGAAAAAGATGAATTTGAAGTTGTGATCACCAGCGCTGGTGAGAAGAAAGTCAATGCCATCAAGGTAGTACGTGCTATCACCGGTCTTGGTCTGAAAGAAGCCAAGGCGCTGGTTGACGAGGCACCTTCCACTGTTAAGGAAGGTGTTAACAAGGCTGAAGCAGAAGAAATCAAAAAGCAGCTTGAAGAAGCTGGTGCAACTGTGGAGCTCAAGTAATCCAGGAACTATCTTGGAAGAAAACTGCAAGAACTCAGGCTGGCGGCTTTCGGGTTGCCCAGCCTTTTTGCGTCTGATTTTTGCGGGGTTTCCCGCAGCACAAATCGAAATGATCTAGCCCGGAGGCATTAATGGCCTATTCATACACAGAGAAGAAACGCATTCGAAAGGATTTCGGCAAACTGCCGCGAGTCATGGACATTCCATACCTGCTCGCGATTCAGGTCGAGTCCTATCGTGAGTTCCTGCAGGAGGATATATCCACCGAGGAACGCATAGAAAGGGGTCTGCATGCAGCGTTCAAGTCCGTCTTCCCCATCCAGAGCTATTCAGGAAGCGCGGCACTCGAGTATGTCAGCTACAGGCTGGGGCGACCGGTGTTTGACGTCAAGGAATGTCAGCTTCGTAGCGTAACCTACGCGGCACCACTGCGGGTCAAGGTACGGCTGATCATTTACGACAAGGATTCGTCCAACAAGGCCATCAAGGACATCAAGGAACAGGAAGTTTACATGGGCGAGATTCCGCTCATGACAGACAATGGTACCTTCGTTATTAACGGTATCGAGCGAGTTGTTGTATCCCAGCTGCATCGTTCGCCGGGTGTCTTCTTTGACCATGATAAAGGTAAGACCCACTCAAGCGGCAAGCTGCTCTATTCGGCGCGGGTTATCCCGATGCGCGGCTCCTGGCTGGACTTTGAGTTTGACCCCAAAGACTGCGTTTTTGTCCGTATCGACCGTCGTCGAAAGCTGCCAGCGACCGTGTTACTGCGGGCGCTTGGGTATAGCTCGCAAGAGATTCTGGAAGCGTTTTTTGATAACGACACTTTCCACATCTCGGAAGAAGGCTACAAACTGCAGTTAATCGCCTCCCGTCTTCGTGGTGAAACGGCCAGGTTTGATATTGCGGATCCTGAAGGCAACATGATTGTGGTCGAAGGTACACGTATCACGGCGCGTCATATCCGCGATATGGAAAAGGCAAACCTTGAGTTGCTGGATGTGCCTGTTGAGTATGTTTGTAACCACAGGATTGCCCAGGATATTGTCGACGAGTCCAGCGGCGAGATTGTCGTACCTTGCAACGCCCAGCTTACCGAAGAGGTGTTGGAAAAGCTGCGTGAGCTGAAGCTTGAGACGTTCCAGACGATCTACACAAACGACCTGGATTGTGGTCCGTTCATGTCGGATACGCTGAATGTGGATCCAACGACCAACCGACTGGAAGCACTGGTCGAAATTTACCGGATGATGCGTCCCGGCGAGCCGCCTACCAAAGAGGCCGCTGAAAATCTGTTTACCAATCTTTTCTTTGCTCCTGAGCGGTACGATCTGACTGCCGTTGGTCGAATGAAGTTCAATCGTCGGCTGGGTCGTGAAGAGGAAGCGGGTGAAGGTATATTGTCCAACGACGACATCGTTGATGTGGTTCGCTGCCTGATCAACATTCGAAATGGTAAAGATACCGTTGATGATATTGACCACCTGGGTAATCGACGTATTCGCAGCGTGGGTGAAATGGCCGAAAATGCGTTCCGCCTTGGTCTGATTCGGGTTGAGCGCGCGGTTAAAGAGCGCCTGTCGCTGGCTGAGTCAGAAGGCTTGATGCCTCAGGACCTGATTAACGCCAAGCCAGTGGCCGCCGCAGTCAAAGAGTATTTTGGCTCCGCTCAGCTTTCACAATTTATGGACCAGAATAATCCGCTTTCTGAGGTCACTCACAAGCGTCGTGTGTCTGCGCTTGGCCCAGGTGGTTTGACGCGGGAACGTGCCGGTTTTGAAGTCCGGGACGTGCACCCCACTCATTATGGTCGCGTATGTCCAATTGAAACGCCGGAAGGTCCAAACATCGGTCTTATCAATTCGCTGGCTGCATATGCTCGAACCAATCATTACGGCTTTCTCGAAAGCCCATACCGGCGTGTGGTAGAAGGCCTGGTTACTGATGAGATTGAGTACCTGTCTGCCATCGTCGAGAGCGATTATGTTGTTGCCCAGGCCAGCGTGCCTGTTGACGAGAAAGGGTACATTATCGACGATCTGGTTGATGTTCGTCACCAGGGTGAATTCACCAAGGCAACACGCGAAAGCGTTAACTTCATGGACGTATCACCGCAACAGGTGGTGTCGATTGCTGCGTCCCTGATTCCTTTCCTTGAACACGATGACGCCAACCGTGCCCTGATGGGCTCGAACATGCAGCGACAGGCTGTACCTACCCTGCGCTCCGAGAAGCCGCTGGTTGGTACTGGCATGGAAGGTATTGTTGCAAGGGACTCGGGCGTGTGTGTTGTTGCTACCCGGGGTGGTCGAGTCGAAACCGTCGATGCCGCGCGCATTGTGATTCGTGTGAATGACGAAGAAACGGCAAGCGGTGAAGCTGGTGTTGATATCTACAAGCTGACCAAGTACACGCGTTCCAACCAGAATACCTGTATTAACCAGAAACCGCTGGTCAAGCAGGGTGATGTGATCGCGCGCGGTGACATCCTGGCTGATGGACCGTCCATCGACATGGGCGAGCTGGCCCTGGGACAGAACTGCCGTATCGCCTTTATGACCTGGAATGGCTACAACTTCGAGGACTCGATCCTGATTTCCGAGCGGGTCGTCAAGGAAGATCGATTTACCACGATTCATATTCAGGAACTGACCTGTATCGCGCGTGACACCAAGCTGGGTAGTGAAGAAATTACCTGCGACATCCCCAATGTGGGTGAGGGCGCGCTGTCGAAACTGGACGAATCCGGCATTGTATATATTGGTGCTGAGGTCAACGCGGGCGACATTCTGGTTGGTAAGGTCACACCCAAGGGTGAAACCCAGCTGACACCCGAAGAAAAACTGCTTCGTGCAATTTTTGGTGAGAAAGCGTCGGATGTGAAAGACACATCGCTGCGCGTACCAAGTAGCTACAACGGTACGGTCATTGACGTACGGGTCTTTACCCGGGACGGCATCGACAAAGACCAGCGCGCACTCGAAATTGAGCGCTCTGAGCTCGAGGACGTGCGTCGAAATATCGACGAGGAATACCGCATTATCGAGACGGCGACTTTTGAACGTCTCGCTGATTCGCTGATTGGCGGTGCTGTGATTGCTGGGCCAAAACTCAAGAAAGGCGACAAGATAACAGCGGCTTACCTCGCCGAGCTTCCACGTGATGACTGGTTCAAGATTCGCATGGATGCTGATGACCTCAATGAACGTCTTGCCGCGGCAGACGAGCGTCTTCGTGAGCGTCGCAAGGAACTGGATGAGCAATTCGACGAGAGCAAGCGGAAGCTGGAGTCGGGTGATGACCTGGCGCCAGGTGTGCTCAAGATTGTGAAGGTCTATCTCGCGATCAAGCGACGCATTCAGCCAGGTGACAAAATGGCGGGCCGGCATGGTAACAAGGGCGTAATCTCGGTCATCAAGCCGGTCGAAGATATGCCGTTTGACGAAAATGGTGATCCCATCGATATCGTGCTTAACCCGTTGGGTGTACCAAAGCGCATGAACGTTGGACAGATTCTGGAAACCCACCTTGGTTGGGCTGCCCACGGTCTTGGCCTGCGTATCGGCGAAATGCTTGATGCACAGCGCAAAGTGGCGGAAATTCGCGAGTTCCTTGATAAGGTCTATAACACCAGTGGACGAATGGAGGATCTCGACTCGCTTTCGGACGACGAAATACTGGAGATGTCCAACAATCTGCGATTGGGCGTACCGATGGCAACCAGCGTTTTTGATGGTGCCAATGAGGCAGAAATCAAGGAAATGCTGGATCTCGCCGGGTTACCTCGTGATGGTCAGTGCGCACTCTACGATGGTACAACGGGTGAAAAATTTGACCGTCCTGTCACCGTCGGTTACATGTACATGCTGAAGCTCAACCACCTGGTGGATGACAAGATGCATGCGCGATCTACCGGCTCCTACAGCCTCGTTACCCAGCAGCCACTGGGCGGCAAGGCCCAGTTTGGTGGTCAGCGGTTTGGTGAAATGGAAGTCTGGGCACTGGAAGCCTATGGTGCGGCTTATACCCTGCAGGAAATGCTGACTGTGAAGTCGGATGACGTGCATGGCCGAACCCGGATGTACAAGAATATTGTTGATGGTGATCACCGTATGGAGCCCGGCATGCCGGAGTCCTTCAACGTGCTGGTCAAGGAGATCCGTTCGCTCGGTATCGATATTGAGCTGGAGAACGACTGACGCCGATTGGCGCCAGGTGACAGGTAAAACAGCTCATTTGAGATAAAGCAGTTAATAGAGGCGGGCATTAGCCCGGTGGAGGAAAGACTTGAAAGATCTTCTAAACATACTCAAGGCGCAGGGACAGTCTGATGAGTTCGATTCGCTTCGAATCGGGCTTGCGTCCCCCGAGATGATCCGTTCCTGGTCTTATGGTGAGGTTAAGAAGCCTGAGACAATCAACTACAGAACGTTTAAGCCAGAGCGTGACGGTTTGTTCTGCGCGAAGATCTTTGGCCCGACCAAGGACTATGAATGCCTGTGTGGAAAGTACAAGCGCCTGAAGCATCGCGGCGTTATCTGCGAAAAGTGTGGTGTTGAAGTTGCATTGGCAAAAGTTCGCCGGGAACGGATGGGCCATATTGAGCTCGCCAGCCCGGTTGCGCACATCTGGTTCCTGAAGTCATTGCCGTCACGTATCGGCTTGTTGATGGATATGACGCTGCGCGATATTGAGCGTGTGCTCTATTTTGAGTCCTTTGTTGTTACTGATCCGGGTTTGACGACCCTTGAGAAGCGACAATTGCTGACGGACGAGCAGTATTACGAAGCGCTGGAAGAGTTTGGTGACGAGTTTGAGGCAAAAATGGGTGCTGAAGCGATTCAGGACCTGATGAAAGATATGGACGTGGCGGAAGAAATTTCGACCATCCGTGAGGAACTGCCGCAGACCAATTCCGATACCAAGATCAAAAAGCTGACCAAGCGCCTCAAATTGATGGAGGCATTCCAGCAGTCAGGCAATCGCCCTGAGTGGATGATTCTGAATGTGCTGCCCGTGCTGCCGCCAGATCTTCGGCCGCTGGTTCCCCTTGAGGGCGGCAGGTTTGCAACATCTGACCTGAATGACCTCTATCGTAGGGTCATTAACCGAAACAATCGTTTGAAGCGTCTGCTGGACCTGGCAGCGCCGGATATCATCGTCCGTAACGAAAAGCGTATGCTGCAGGAAGCTGTTGATGCGCTCCTTGACAACGGTCGCCGAGGTCGTGCGATTACCGGTACGAACAAGCGTCCACTCAAGTCACTGGCCGACATGATTAAGGGTAAGCAGGGTCGTTTCCGTCAGAACCTGCTTGGCAAGCGAGTCGATTACTCTGGGCGTTCGGTTATTGTGGTTGGCCCCAGCCTGCGGCTGCACCAGTGTGGTCTGCCAAAGAAAATGGCCCTGGAACTCTTCAAGCCGTTCATTTTTGGCAAGCTGGAAGCACGTGGTCTTGCGACCACAATCAAGGCTGCCAAGAAAATGGTTGAACGCGAAACACCCGAGGTCTGGGATATCCTGGCCGAGGTTATTCGCGAGCATCCGGTACTGTTGAACCGTGCGCCAACGCTGCACCGACTTGGTATTCAGGCGTTCGAGCCTGTGCTGATTGAAGGCAAGGCTATCCAGCTGCATCCGCTGGTTTGTACTGCTTACAACGCTGACTTTGATGGCGACCAGATGGCTGTTCACGTTCCACTGACGCTGGAAGCCCAGCTCGAAGCCCGTGCGCTGATGATGTCGACCAACAACGTCCTGCTGCCGGCTGATGGCGAACCTGTCATCGTTCCTTCGCAGGACGTGGTCCTTGGGGTTTATTACATGACGCGCGAGCGCGTTAATGACCTGGGCGAAGGTATGCGCTTTGCAGACGTGGAAGAAGTTTCCCGTGCCTACCGGGCTGGCAAAGTTGGTCTGCAGGCACGGGTCAAAGTCCGCGTCAGGGAAACCATTAAGGACGAGGACGGCGAGTTCTTCACCCGTCGCGAGGTAAAAGACACAACAGTAGGGCGAGCACTGCTATACGAGATTGTTCCAGACGGTATTTCCTATGATCACGTCAATGGGACACTGGGCAACAAGGACATTTCGCGCCTGATCAACATCTGCTACCGCACAGTTGGTCTCAAGGAAACTGTCATTTTTGCTGACCAGCTGATGTACATGGGATATGAGTATTCAACCCGTTCCGGGTCATCGATTGGTGTCGAGGACTTTGTTATTCCGAAGGAAAAAGCGTCGATCATCGATCAGGCTGAAACCGAGATTCGGGAAATTGAGTCCCAGTTTGCATCTGGTCTTGTGACCCAGGGTGAAAAGTACAATAAGGTGATTGATATCTGGACCCGTGCAAACGACCAGGTTGGTGCCGCCATGATGGACACCCTGTCGAAAGAAACCGTCAAGAACAAGGACGGCGAAGACGAAGAGCAAAATTCGTTTAACAGTGTCTGGATGTACTCCGACTCAGGTGCTCGTGGATCCCCCGCACAGATTCGTCAGCTGTCGGGTATGCGCGGACTGATGACCAAGCCTGATGGTTCCATTATTGAAACGCCCATCACGGCAAACTTCCGTGAAGGTCTCTCGGTAATGCAGTACTTCATCTCTACCCACGGCGCCCGTAAGGGACTTGCTGATACTGCACTCAAGACAGCGAACTCGGGTTACCTGACAAGGCGCCTCGTGGACGTCGCCCAGGATGTGGTCATCACCGAAATCGACTGTGGTACGGACGAAGGTCTGATGATGACCGCGGTGATTGAAGGTGGTGATGTGGTTGAACGTCTCGGCACGCGAGTGCTGGGGCGGGTTGTGGCCAGAGACGTCTTTAATGCTGCCGGTGACGATGTTGTCATTCCGGCTGGCACCATTATCGATGAGAAATGGGTTTCCCAACTGGAAGAACTCGGGGTTGATGAGATCCTGGTTCGTACGCCAATTTCATGCAAGACCCGCTATGGTATTTGTAGTCATTGTTATGGTCGTGACCTGGGTCGCGGTCATATTGTCAATATCGGTGAGGCGGTTGGCGTTATCGCGGCACAGTCAATTGGCGAGCCGGGTACCCAGCTCACCATGCGTACCTTCCACATTGGTGGTGCGGCGTCACGGGCTACTGCGATCGACAATGTTCAGGTCAAGCACACGGGTAAAATTCGTCTGCACAACCTGAAGACGATTGAAAAGGCAAATGGCGATCTGGTTGCCGTATCTCGCTCGGGTGAAATTGCTGTTGCAGAAGAAGATGCAGGGCGGGAGCGTGAGCGCTACAAGATCCCATACGGTGCGGTTATCAAGAAAGGTAATGAAGAGCGCGTCGAATCAGGTGAAGTGGTTGCTACCTGGGATCCGCATACCCACCCGATTGTGACCGAAGTTGCAGGTCTGGTCGTGTTCGAAGGTATGGAAGAAGGCATCACGGTTCGCCGCCAGACGGATGAACTGACCGGGCTTTCGAGTATTTCGATCATTGATCCAAAAGACCGCCCAAGTTCTGGCAAGGACGTACGGCCTGCCGTTCGCCTTGTTGATGAAAATGGTGAGAGCCTGTTGCTTGCTGGTACGGATGTACCTGCGCACTACTTCCTGGAGCCAAACGCTATTTTGTCCCTGGAAGATGGGGATCACATCGAGATTGGCGATGTTATTGCGCGTATTCCCCAGGAAGGTTCAAAAACCCGCGACATCACCGGTGGTTTGCCGCGAGTTGCCGACCTGTTTGAAGCACGAAAGCCAAAAGACTCGGCTGTTCTGGCCGAAATCAGCGGTACGGTCAGCTTCGGCAAGGAAACCAAGGGCAAGCGTCGCCTGATTATTACGCCGCAGGATACCAGCGAACTTCCGCCCGGTGACGATCACTATGAGGTATTGATACCCAAGTGGCGCCATATGACGGTGTTTGAGGGTGAAAATGTCGAAAAGGGTGAGGTGGTATCTGACGGGCCTGAAAATCCACACGATATTCTGCGCCTGAAAGGGGTTAAAGCCCTTGCGAACTACATTGTGAAAGAGATCCAGGACGTTTATCGCCTCCAGGGTGTTGGTATCAATGACAAGCATGTTGAAGTCATTGTTTGCCAGATGCTGCGCAAAATCGAAGTGCTTGATCCAGGCGAGTCTACAATGATTAAGGGCGAGCAAATGGAGTACGTCAGGGGCCTCGAGGAAAACGAGCGTCTCGCAGCTGCAAACAAACAGCAGATGAAAGTAGAGCGTGTGCTGCTTGGTATTACCAAGGCAGCGCTGGCGACTGAATCTTTTGTCTCAGCAGCATCGTTCCAGGAAACCACTCGTGTCCTTACGGAAGCTGCGGTTACCGGCAAACGCGATTACCTGCGCGGGTTGAAGGAAAACGTGATTGTCGGTCGACTGATTCCTGCTGGTACCGGCCTCAAGTACCACGAGGACAGGAAGCGCAAGCGCGAGAAGGGTAACGAAGAAAGGACTACGGTTAGTACCGCGGATGTAGAAGCGGCGCTGTCTGAAGCGCTTAGCTCCAGCGGGGAGTCGTAGATCTGTAAAAATGAGCAGCAGGCACTAATTTGCCAGCTTGACTCGGAACGGGTCGATCATTAGAATTCGCCCTCCTTGATTGGCGGGGTCCTTTGGGCCCCGTCATTTTGTATAAGAAAGTGGAGTTAACGATTTATGGCAAGAATCAGCCAGTTGGTTCGAAAGCCGAGAAAACGCAAGATCGTCAAGAGCGACGTGCCTGCCCTGCAGGCCTGCCCGCAAAAGCGTGGCGTCTGCACAAGGGTCTACACAACCACACCAAAGAAGCCAAACTCTGCGCTTCGTAAGGTTTGCCGGGTTCGGCTGACCAATGGTTACGAGGTTACCTCGTATATTGGTGGTGAAGGCCATAACCTGCAGGAGCACTCGGTGATCCTGATTCGGGGTGGCCGGGTAAAAGACTTGCCTGGTGTGCGATACCACACAGTGCGTGGAACGCTGGACGCAACAGGCGTCAGCGACCGTATGCAGGGTCGTTCCAAGTACGGTACCAAGCGTCCCAAAGGCTAGGGTCAAAGTTAGTAGTGAATAGCGGGATTAACCCGCAATATGCTGGGTTGCCAAAGGCAATCCAGAGTAAGGCCAGGTCATTGGATCCTGGGTAACCTGAAGCAAAAGGAAATAGAGTTATGCCTCGTCGTCGCGTCCCGGAAAAACGGGTAATCATTCCAGACCCCAAATACGGAAATTCCATTCTGGCCAAGTTCATGAACCACGTCATGGTCAGTGGTAAGAAGGCGGTAGCTGAGCGAATTGTCTATGGTGCGCTCGACCGTATCAAAGAACGCCAGGGTGGTGATCCAACAGAAGTTTTTGAGGCTGCGCTTGAAGCAGTTGCTCCGTCTGTCGAAGTTAAATCTCGCCGGGTGGGTGGTGCAACCTATCAGGTACCTGTAGAAGTCAGGCCTTCAAGGCGCAATGCGTTGGCTATGCGCTGGTTGGTGGATTCAGCGCGTAAACGCGGCGAGAAATCCATGGCCCAGCGACTTGCGGGCGAACTGATGGATGCCGCTGAAGGTCGCGGGTCAGCGGTCAGGAAGCGTGAAGATACGCACCGTATGGCAGAAGCAAACCGCGCATTCTCTCATTATCGCTTCTAAACGGGCGCTTCTAAACAGGCGTATCTAAACGGACTTATCGCGTCAAACGCCAGGTGTACCTGGCGTTGCCCAACCCTAAACCAGCCTTAACCATATTCAGGAACCATTGTTGTGCCAAGAACGACACCTCTAAAACGATACCGGAACATCGGCATCGTTGCTCATGTGGATGCGGGTAAAACCACAACCACAGAGCGGGTGCTGTTCTACACTGGCCTGTCTCACAAAATTGGTGAGGTGCATGACGGTGCGGCAACCATGGACTGGATGGAGCAGGAGCAGGAGCGGGGCATTACGATTACCTCAGCTGCAACCACGACATTCTGGCAAGGCACAGCCAAGCAGTTCGAGCAGCACCGGATCAACATCATCGACACCCCCGGGCACGTCGACTTCACGATTGAAGTCGAGCGATCCCTGCGTGTTCTCGACGGAGCGGTTGTTGTGTTCTGTGGTACCTCAGGTGTAGAACCGCAGTCAGAAACAGTCTGGCGTCAGGCTGACAAATATGAAGTGCCGCGGATTGTTTTTGTCAACAAGATGGATCGTGCTGGTGCAGACTTTCTTCGCGTAGTAGAACAGATCAGAAGTCGCCTGGGTGCGACGCCTGTGCCAATCCAGTTGGCCATAGGCGCAGAAGAGAATTTTAAAGGCGTTGTCGACCTTATCAAGATGAAAGCGATTTACTGGAACAATGACGACCAGGGACTGACATTCGAAGAGCAGGAAATCCCTGCCGAGATTGTAGCCCTGGCGACTGAGTATCGTGAAAAGCTGGTTGAAGCAGCGGCAGAAGCAAACGACGAATTGATGGAGAAATACCTCGAGGGCACTGAACTCTCGATCGAAGAAATCAAGAAAGGCTTGCGCGCTCGAACTCTCGCCAATGCAATTGTGCCCGCGCTATGTGGTTCTGCGTTCAAGAACAAGGGCGTTCAGACGATGCTCGATGCAGTTATCGAATATCTGCCAGCACCGGACGAGGTTAAGGCTATTCGTGGCCTGCTCGAAGATGGCGTAACCGAAGCCATACGTCGAGCAGATGATGACGAGCCCTTTGCAGCACTTGCGTTCAAGATTGCAACTGATCCATTTGTCGGTGCGCTGACATTCTTCCGGGTATACTCCGGCGTGCTCAACTCCGGTGATTCGGTTTACAACCCGGTAAAAGGCAAAAAGGAACGAATTGGCCGCATGGTACAGATGCATGCCAATGATCGAAAAGAAATCAAGGAAGTTCGTGCGGGGGATATCGCTGCAGCAATTGGGCTGAAACAGGCAACCACCGGGGACACGCTCTGTGCAGAGAGTAGTATTGTCACGCTGGAGCGGATGGAATTTCCTGAGCCGGTCATTCGTGTTGCAGTTGAACCACGAACCAAGGCGGATCAGGAGAAGATGGCTATTGCGCTGGGCAAGTTGGCTGCAGAAGATCCTTCCTTCCGCGTCTCGACGGACGAAGAGTCTGGCCAGACAATCATTGCGGGCATGGGTGAACTGCACCTGGATATTATTATTGACCGCATGAAGCGCGAGTTTGGTGTAGAAGCAAATATTGGTAAGCCCCAGGTTGCATACCGTGAAACAATTCGCCAGTCAGTGGAGTCTGAAGGCAAGTTTGTCCGTCAGACCGGTGGCCGCGGACAGTATGGTCATGTTTGGCTTCGTCTGGAGCCTATTACGGAAGAAGGCAAGGACTACGAATTTGTTGATGCCATTGTTGGCGGTGTTGTTCCGCGCGAGTACATCAACGCGGTAGACAAAGGCATCCAGGAACAAATGGCAAATGGTTGCCTGGCGGGTTATCCGCTGCTTGGTGTTAAGGCTACCCTGTTTGATGGCTCGTACCATGACGTTGACTCAAGTGAGATTGCGTTTAAGGTGGCAGGCTCCATGGCTATGCGCGCTGGTGCCCTGAAAGCACGACCTGTGCTGCTAGAGCCTGTAATGACTGTAGAAGTAGTTACACCTGAAGACTACTACGGTGATATTGTGGGCGACCTGAACCGTCGTCGCGGTGTGGTGCTTGGTATGGAAGACGTACCAGCTGGTAAGGCAGTACGTGCAGAAGTACCGTTGGCTGAGATGTTTGGTTATGCGACCGACATGCGATCCGCGACCCAGGGGCGGGCATCCTACTCCATGGAATTTGCAAGGTATAAAGAAGTACCCGACAACATTGCTGAAACTGTTATCAGTAAGGCAAGCTAATTATTAACCATTTACATTTGTGGTGAGGTGAAAAGACGTGGGCAAAGAGAAGTTTGAGCGGACAAAACCGCATATTAACGTAGGCACAATTGGTCATGTTGACCATGGCAAGACGACGCTGACGGCAGCGATCACCAAGGTCTGTGCTGAGACGTACGGTGGCGGCACGTTCAAGGCATTTGACCAGATCGACAATGCACCGGAAGAGCGTGCTCGTGGTATCACGATTGCGACCTCGCACGTTGAGTACGATTCACCAACGCGTCACTACGCACACGTTGACTGCCCCGGACATGCTGACTATGTGAAGAACATGATCACGGGTGCGGCGCAGATGGACGGTGCTATCCTGGTTTGTTCAGCCGCTGACGGCCCCATGCCACAGACGCGCGAGCACATTCTGCTGTCAAAGCAGGTAGGTGTCCCCTACATTGTGGTGTTCCTGAACAAGGCTGACATGGTCGATGACGAGGAACTGCTTGAGTTGGTAGAGATGGAAGTGCGTGAGTTGCTCGACCAGTACGATTTTCCGGGTGACGACACCCCGATTGTCGTTGGTAGTGCATTGAAGGCGCTGGAAGGCGATACATCAGACATTGGTGCTCCCTCGGTGCTGAAGCTTGTTGAAACGCTGGACAGCTACATCCCTGAGCCAGAGCGCGCAATCGACCGTCCGTTCCTGATGCCGATTGAGGACGTATTCTCGATTTCGGGTCGTGGTACAGTGGTTACCGGTCGAATTGGCCGTGGCATTGTGAAGGTGGGTGCTGAACTGGAGATTGTTGGTATCCGTCCGACGCAGAAGACAACCTGCACAGGTGTTGAGATGTTCCGCAAGCTGCTTGACGAAGGTCGTGCAGGCGAGAACGTGGGTGTATTGCTGCGTGGTACCAAGCGTGATGACGTTGAGCGTGGCCAGGTGCTGGCAGCGCCGGGTTCGATTACGCCGCACACGAAGTTTGACGGTGAGGTTTACGTGTTGTCGAAGGACGAAGGTGGTCGTCATACGCCATTCTTCAAGGGCTACAAGCCACAGTTTTTCTTTGAGACAACAGACGTGACAGGTAGCTGTGATCTGCCGGAAGGCACTGAAATGGTGATGCCTGGTGACAACGTGAACATGGCGGTAGAGCTGATTGCACCGATTGCAATGGAAGAAGGTCAGCGTTTCGCTATTCGTGAAGGTGGCCGCACGGTAGGTGCTGGCGTCGTCACAAAGATCAAGGAATAGCCAGGAATAGGCGATAATCGCAGTAGCGCCCTGGCGCTGGAAGGTTTTAACAGGTAGTGCCAGCCGGAGAATTGTTTCCCGGCTGATGATATAAGGCGCAACCCGGTGGGTTGTTGCCAACAGGGCCTCGATATGAGGCCACGGGCCGCTTGACTTGAAGCGGGGGCATCTATAGAATGCCGCTTCCCTTTTCTGAGGGCAGGCGGCGTCTGCTCTTATTTTTCAGGTAAAAACAAGTACTTAGCGCCCATTTTCGCCCCTTAAAAGGCATTGGACAGGTTTGGGAGACGGTTTTACATGCAAAACCAACGTATCAGGATTCGATTGAAGGCTTTTGACCATCGCCTTATCGATATCTCCACACAGGAAATTGTCAACACCGCGAAGCGAACGGGTGCGCAGGTGCGTGGGCCTATCCCGCTGCCGACCAGGACAGAAAAGTTCACCGTGCTTATTTCGCCGCACGTTGATAAAGATGCGCGGGACCAATATGAAATCCGCACTCACAAACGGTTGCTGGACATCGTCGAGCCGACAGAAAAGACAGTTGATGCGCTAACCAAGCTCGACCTTGCTGCCGGTGTCGAAGTTCAGATTAACCTCGGCTAAAGGAGTGGCGAACATGACACTAGGCATCGTAGGTATCAAAAAGGGTATGACCCGTATTTTTACGGAAGAAGGGGTTTCAATCCCGGTCACCGTAATCGAGGCTTCGCCGAATCGCATCACCATGCGCAAGACCGTCGAGTCCGATGGTTATGACGCGGTGCAGGTTACTTTTGGCAGCGTTAAGGCATCCAAGGTTAATAAGCCGGAAGCAGGCCATTACAAAAAGGCAAATGTAGATGCCGGCAAGAAACTCGTAGAGTTTCGGTGTGGAGAAGCAGACGCGCTCAGCATTGGTGATGCACTAACCCTTGAAGGTTTCGAAGTTGGGCAAAAGGTTGATGTGACCGGACACTCAAAAGGTAAAGGCTTTCAGGGCGTCATCAAGCGATACAACTTTCGAACCCAGGACATGACACACGGTAACTCTGTTTCGCACAGGGCGCCTGGCTCGATTGGACAGTGTCAGTCACCAGGGCGAGTGTTTAAAGGTAAAAAGATGGCAGGTCACATGGGCGCTGCTCGCGTGACCTCACAGACGCTGGAAATTATCAGGGTCGATCAGGAAAACAATCTGCTGCTCGTAAAAGGAGCAGTACCGGGTGCAAAAGGTGGTGATGTGATCATCAAGCCTGCGACCAGAGCCCGGAACTAAGTGGAGTCGGAATCTTGAACCTCAATATTTCAGAACCAGGCAAAGGCGTTTCAGACAAGGCTGTAGAGCTGTCTGAAGTCACCTTCGGGCGGGATTTCAACGAGGCACTGGTCCACCAGGTGGTGGTGTCATTCCTCGCTGGTGCTCGCCAGGGTACGCGTGCGCAAAAGAATCGATCAGCAGTCAGCGGTGGCGGCAAGAAGCCATTCCGCCAAAAAGGTACAGGTCGTGCGCGAGCTGGTACTATCCGCAGCCCTATATGGCGCGGAGGCGGCGTGACGTTTGCCAGCAAGCCACAGGACTTTTCCCAGAAAGTTAACCGCAAGATGTATCGCGGTGCGATGCAGTCAATTCTGTCGGAGCTGGTGCGCCAGGATCGACTGGTGGTTATCGAAGATTTCGCGGTTGAAGCGCCTCGCACCAAAGAAGTTGCGCAGCGTTTGAAAGACCTGAATCTCGATAACGTGCTCGTCGTGGTCGAAGATGTTGATGAGAACCTGTACCTCGGATCTCGTAATCTGCGCAACGTTGCTGTCACCGATGTGCAGGGCGTTAACCCCATCAATCTGATCGGGTTTGAAAAAGTACTCTTCACCGTTGGTGCGCTGAAGAAGGCAGAGGAGATGCTGGGATGAACCAGGAACGAATGTACAAGATTCTGCTGGGTGCACATATTTCCGAGAAAGCCACAGTGATTGCCGAAGAAGGCAACCAGGTTGCTTTCAAGGTAGCCCGGGATGCTACCCGGCCGGAAATCAAGGAAGCTGTGCAGACAATTTATAAGGTGAACGTGGAAAACGTTACCGTGATGAATGTCAAAGGCAAGGTGAAGCGTACGATGCGTGGCATCAGTCGCAAGCCCAACTGGAAAAAGGCGTATGTTCGTCTGGCCGAAGGTCAGGACATCGATTTCTCCGTAACCATCGATTAGTAGGAAAGCGAAATGCCAGTTGTAAAAGCTAAGCCAACCTCGCCGGGCCGCCGGTTTGTCGTCAAGGTTGTCAATTCTGATCTTCATCGTGGTGAGGCCTACAAGCCATTGCTTGCGCCTAAGTCAAAAACAGGTGGGCGAAATAATCAGGGTCGCATCACAACCCGGCATATGGGTGGTGGGCACAAGCAAAAGTACCGCATTATTGATTTCAAGCGTAATAAGGACACCATTAAGGCGACGGTTGAACGGCTGGAGTATGACCCCAACCGAACTGCCAATATTGCACTGTTGAAATATGCTGATGGTGAGCGTCGCTACATCATTGCTCCAAAAGCAATCAAGGCTGGCGATATCGTGCAATCTGGTTCGGATGCGCCTATTCGGCCGGGAAATTGCCTGCCGCTGCGTAATATGCCCATGGGTAGCATTGTTCACTGCGTTGAACTGAAGCCAGGCAAGGGTGCACAGATGGCGCGAAGCGCAGGTGCTTCATGCCAGGTGGTAGCAAAAGAAGGTCCTCACGTAACGCTGCGAATGCGATCTGGTGAAATGCGGAAGGTGCTGGCAGATTGTCGCGCCACCCTGGGTGATGTCAGTAATTCTGAGCACAACCTTCGATCGCTGGGTAAGGCTGGCGCGAAACGTTGGCGTGGTGTCCGGCCAACGGTACGAGGTGTCGCGATGAACCCGGTTGATCACCCACATGGTGGTGGTGAAGGCAAGACTTCAGGTGGCCGGCATCCGGTTTCACCCTGGGGTGTTCCTACCAAGGGCTTCAAGACTCGAAAGAACAAGCGCACCAATGACATGATTGTCCGTCGTCGCAAGTCGTCGCGTACGGGCCGATAGGAGAAGCAAAGTGCCACGTAGTTTAAAAAAGGGACCGTTTATCGACCTGCACCTGATGAACAAGGTTCAGAAAGTGCTCGAAAGTAACGACAAGAGGCCGATCAAGACCTGGTCACGTCGTTCAATGATTGCGCCTGATTTTGTCGGTTTGACAATTCAGGTTCATAACGGACGTCAGCATGTGCCGGTGTTTGTTACCGAAGACATGGTTGGCCATAAGCTTGGTGAGTTCGCGCTGACACGGACATTCCGTGGCCACGCGGCAGACAAAAAAGCAAGACGCTAGGAATCAGGATGGAAGTCGGAGCAAAACTTAGAGGCGCCAGGATGTCTGCCCAGAAGGCACGGCTGGTAGCTGATCAAATTCGTGGCAAGTCAGTTGGTGAAGCACTCAACATCTTGAGTTTCAGCACCAAAAAAGGCGCGCATATCGTCCGTAAGCTGCTCGAGTCAGCAATTGCGAACGCTGAGAATAATGAAGGCGCTGATGTTGATGAGTTGTCAGTTGCTACCATTTACGTGGACGAAGGTACGACCATGAAGCGGATTAAGCCCCGTGCCAAAGGGCGCGCGGACCGAATCTTTAAGAGAACCTGCCACATCACATTGGCTGTCGCTGACAGTTAAGTCAGAGAGCGGAGAACCAGGAAACCAGTATGGGCCAGAAAGTAAACCCCACGGGCATCAGATTAGGCATTACCACCGAACACAACTCGGTATGGTATGCCGATGGTCGGGCGTACGCGGAAAAGCTGTATAGCGACCTCAAAGTGCGTGAGTACCTGCGCAAACGACTCGCCCAGGCATCCGTCAGCCGTATTGAAATTGAGCGTCTTGCACAAACAGCGCGCATTACGATCCACACCGCACGTCCGGGCATTGTTATCGGCAAGAAAGGTGAGGATGTAGAGAAGCTCCGCCAGGATGTTTCACGTCGCATGAAAGTGCCCGTGCACATCAACATCGAAGAAATCCGCAAGCCGGAACTCGATGCTTACCTGGTAGCGCAAAGTGTCGCTCAGCAGTTGGAACGCCGCGTGCAGTTTCGTCGTGCGATGAAGCGCGTTATGCAAAATGCGATGCGCCTGGGTGCGGAAGGTATCAAGGTAAGGGTCGCAGGTCGCCTGGGTGGTGCTGAGATTGCGCGATCAGAAACTTATCACGAGGGTCGTGTTCCTTTGCACACGCTCCGCGCAGAAATTGACTACGCGACAGCAGAAGCACTGACAACCTATGGAATTCTTGGCGTTAAAGTCTGGATTTTCAAAGGCGAAGTGCTGGGGCACAAAGAAGATAAAGAGCAAACAAATAACGTTCAGAGTTTTGGATAAGAGACGATGTTACAGCCGAAGCGAACCAAATTCAGGAAACAGCACAAGGGCCGCAACCGCGGACTTGCGCAACGGGGCAGCGCCGTCAGTTTTGGCGAGTTTGGCCTGAAAGCAGTGGGCCGTGGTCGGATGACCGCGAGGCAGATTGAGGCGGGACGACGTGCGATGACCAGGTACGTGCGTCGAGGTGGCAAGATCTGGATTCGGGTATTCCCGGATAAGCCAATCACCAAGAAACCGCTCGAAGTTCGTCAGGGTAAAGGTAAGGGTAATGTTGAGTACTGGATTGCCCAAATCAAGCCCGGCAAGGTTTTGTACGAAATGGAAGGTGTTTCGGAAGATGTGGCGCGTGAGGCTTTTCGCCTGGCCGCGTCCAAATTTCCGTTTCCAACAACATTTGTTAAACGCACGGTAATGTGACGCAGATGAAAGCATCAGAATTAAAGAACAAGACCGTGGAAGAGCTCCAAGCAGAGCTTTTTTCCCTGTCAAAAGAACAGTTCGGTTATCGCATGCAGCATTCGACAGGTCAGTTGACCCAGTCTCACCTGCTCAAGCAGATGAAACACGATATTGCCCGCGTGAAGACCGTCCTACGTGAAAAGAAGGTTAGCGAATGAGCCACACAGAAGAAGCAAGAACAGCAACCGGTACGGTTGTTAGCAACAAGATGGAAAAGACCATCACCGTTCTCGTGGAAAGACGGTTGCAGCATCCGCTGTATGGCAAGTACATCAAGCGTTCCAAGAAAATTCATGCCCATGACCCGGAGAATGTGTGCCAGGAAGGGGATATGGTGACGATTGAGGAAACCAGGCCGCTGTCCAAGACAAAGTCCTGGAAGTTGAAGTCGGTCGACCGCAAAGCGGCGGTTATCTGATCGCGGTTGCCGCGATCAATAGTGGAGAAGTTAAATGATTCAGACACAAACATATCTGGACATTGCCGACAACAGCGGTGCCCGCCGGGTGATGTGTATCAAGGTGCTTGGTGGCTCCAAGCGACGCTATGCAAGCGTTGGTGACATTATCAAGGTGACCGTCAAGGAAGCGATCCCGCGTGGACGTGTTCGTAAGGGACAGGTGCTTGATGCGGTTGTGGTTCGCACCAAAAAAGGTGTGCGCCGCCCGGACGGATCAGTAATTCGTTTTGATGGTAATGCTGCTGTGCTGCTGAATGCACAGAAGCAGCCGATTGGCACTCGAATTTTTGGCCCGGTTACGCGTGAACTCAGAAGCGACAAATTTATGCGGATTATTTCACTGGCACCGGAAGTACTCTAGTACAGGTATAGAGGTCAGGGAAACAGGTCAGGGAAAAAGGCCAGGGATACAGGAAAGCAAATACCATGCGAAAGATTAAGAAAGACGATGAAGTGATTGTCATCACTGGTAAAGACAAAGGCAAGCGAGGCGCAGTGACGCGAGCCCTGGATAATGACCGGCTGTTTGTGTCTGGCGTAAACATGATCAAGCGTCACACCAAGGCAAATCCGCAGATGGGTCAGCCCGGTGGAATCATTGAACGTGAGGCATCTATTCACCTTTCCAACGTTGCTATCTACAACAACAAGGAAGGCAAGGCGGATAGGGTAGGTTTCAAGACGCTGGAAGACGGACGTAAAGTTCGGGTCTTTCGATCGACTGGCGAGGAGATTGACTAGGCGAGGGCGTGAGCTTTCGAACGGTGGAATACACATATGGCAGACTTGAAACAACTTTACGATACAGAACTCAAGGCGAAGCTGAAAGAAGAGCTTGGTCTCGACAATATTATGGAAGTGCCCAGGATCACCAAGATCACCCTGAATATGGGTGTTGGTGAAACCACGGCTGACCGTAAGCAACTGGACAATGCAGTTGCAGAAATGGAAATGATCGCGGGTCAGAAGCCAATTATTACGCTTGCGCGCAAGTCGATTGCTGGCTTCAAGATTCGTGATGACTTCCCGATTGGCTGCAAGGTGACTTTGCGCAGGAGTCGGATGTACGAATTCCTGGATCGTCTTATTGCAATTGCGATACCAAGACAGCGCGACTTTCGTGGTATCTCACCGAAGTCCTTTGACGGGCGCGGCAACTTTTCGATGGGTATCACCGAGCAGATCGTGTTTCCCGAAATCAACTATGACAAGGTCGATAAAGTGCGCGGTCTCGACATCGCAATCACGACAACGGCCAAAACAGATGAACAGGCGCGAGCATTGTTGCGTGCCTTCAACTTCCCCTTCCGGGAAGCAAGTTAGCACTGACCGAGCAGAGAAGCAGAGAAAAAGATTATGGCAAAAGTGTCGATGATCAATCGCGAGTTAAAGCGCGCCAAGACAGTCAAGAAGTACGCAAAAAAGCGTGCTGCGCTGAAGGCAATTATCGCGAATGTAGAAACATCTGATGATGACCGATGGGAAGCACAGTTGAAGTTGCAGCAGCAGCCTCGAAATGCCAGCCCGGTGCGACAGCAACGTCGCTGCAGTCTGACTGGGAGACCTCATGCGGTGTATCGACGGTTTGGCCTGGCGCGCAACAAGTTGCGGGAAGCTGCGATGCGCGGCGACGTGCCTGGACTCGTTAAGTCCAGCTGGTAAAGGAGTAATTAGTTAATGACTATGCAAGACCCATTGGCGGATATGTTGACCCGCATTAGAAACGCCCAGACTGCAAAGATTGGCTCTGTCACCATGCCTTCTTCCACCACCAAAATTGCCATTGCGCAGGTGTTGAAAGACGAAGGCTATGTTGAAGACTTCAGCGTGGCTGAAGAGGCCGGCAACAAGCGCAACCTCACGGTCGTGCTGCGCTATCACAACGGTAAGCCCGTGATAGAGCAGATCAAGCGAGTGAGCCGACCAGGCCTGCGACAGTACACCAGCAAGGACAAAATTCCGTCTCTGAAAGGTGGTCTGGGTATTTACATCGTTTCGACCAACAAAGGCCTGATGTCTGACAGGGCGGCGCGTGCCAGTGGTATCGGCGGCGAACTGATCTGTTCGGTCTTTTAAATAGAGTTTAGGCGGAATTACTCATGTCCAGAATTGCAAATTATCCAGTTGAGCTACCCAGTGGCGTAGAAGTCACGCTGGGCAGCACGGAACTTTCCGTCAAGGGAAGCCGCGGCTCGTTGTCCATCGCAAACAGTGCGCTTGTTGAAATCAAGCAGGAAGATAACGTGCTCACGTTTGCGCCAAAGTCAGGTGATAAGCGTTCTAACGCAATGGCCGGCACTTACCGCGCACTGATCAATAACATGGTCAAGGGTGTCAGTGAGGGTTTCGTCAAGGAACTGCAATTGATCGGGGTTGGCTATCGGGCGCAGGCAGACGGCAGAAAGCTGAACCTGTCGCTGGGTTTCTCTCATCCGGTTGCGTATGAGATCCCTGAGGGAATAGAAATTGAAACACCCACGCAGACCCAGGTTCTGGTTCGAGGCGTGGACAAGCAACTGGTAGGACAAGTGTCGGCAGAAATTCGCGCTTATCGTCCACCGGAGCCTTACAAAGGAAAGGGTGTGCGTTACGTGAACGAACACGTGAAGCGCAAAGAAGCCAAGAAAAAGTAGAGTACAAGATAACCATGAGCAAGAAAAACGAGGCTCGATTGAAGCGAGCGAGACGAGGACGTGTTCACATGCGCGAACTCGGTGTACCCCGGCTCTGTGTTTACCGGTCTCCGCAGCATATTTACGCGCAGATCATCTCTGCATCCGGAGACATAGTACAGGCGTCAGCTTCCACGGTTGAGAAAGAACTGCGGGGCGATGCCAAGAGCAACGTAGCGGGCGCGACGCGTGTTGGCAAACTGATTGCCGAACGTGCAAAGGCACTTGGTGTCGAGAAAGTCGCATTTGATCGATCCGGATACAAGTATCACGGACGGGTTAAGGCGCTGGCTGATGCAGCCCGCGAAGCTGGACTGCAGTTTTAGCAAGACGCGAATTTTTGAGGAATCGGTATGGCGTTTCACGACCAGGATAATGAAGAAGGCATCCAGGAAAAGCTGGTGCAGGTCAACCGCGTGGCGAAAGTCGTCAAAGGCGGTCGAATCTTCGGCTTTACGGCATTGACAGTTGTTGGAGATGGCAACGGTCGTGTGGGTTTTGGCCGTGGCAAGGCACGTGAAGTGCCATTGGCTATCCAGAAAGCCATGGAAGCCGCGCGCAGGAACATGATTCAGGTAGACCTGAAAGGTTCCACTATCCAGTACCCAATTACTGCAAGGCATGGTGCATCAAAGATTTACATGCAACCAGCCTCTGAAGGTACGGGTGTTATTGCTGGTAAAACAATGCGGGCAGTGTTGGAAGTAGCTGGCGTACATAACGTACTGGCGAAAAGCTACGGTTCAACCAATCCCGTTAACGTTATCCGGGCAACTTTTAACGGCCTCAAGAATATGAAGGCCCCTGAAAGTGTGGCTGAAAAGCGCGGCAAAACTGTCGCCGAAATTTTGGGTTAATAGTCATGACAGACAAGAAAATTAAGGTGACTCTGGTAAAGAGCCCAATTGGGCGGCTCAAGAACCATCGTCTTTGTGTGTCGGGTCTTGGCCTGCGAAGAATTCGCCATACGGTTGAGGTCATCGACACACCGGCGAATCGCGGGATGATTAACAAGATCTCGTACATGCTGCACGTTGAAGAGTGAGGATAACGAGATGCGACTGAATTCAATTTCGCCTGCCGACGGCAGCAATTCTGACCGCAAGCGCGTAGGTCGTGGCATTGGCAGCGGCCTGGGTAAAACCGCCGGGCGTGGGCACAAGGGCCAGAAATCAAGAAGTGGCGGCAAGGTAAGACCTGGATTTGAAGGCGGTCAGCAGCCACTGCAAATGCGACTGCCCAAGTTTGGCTTCAATTCAGCAAAGGCTCGTACTACGGCTGAAGTAACACTGACAGAGCTGGGTAAGGTAAGCGCGGATGTTATTGATGTGTCCGCACTACAGAATGCCGGCATTATCAGTGGTGCTTACACGCGTGCCAAGGTCATGTTGTCCGGTGAGATCAATAAGCCGGTAACGTTGAAAGGGATCCGCGTCACCAAAGGCGCCCGCGCAGCCATTGAAGCGGCTGGCGGAAAAATAGAAGAGTAAGATACTGATGGGTTCATCTCTGGCACAAAGAGGACGCGCAATGGCTGCTGGTGGTGGCCTTGTAGAACTGCGTCAGCGCCTCTGGTATGTATTGCTTGCGATAATTGTGTATCGCGTTGGCAGCCACATACCCGTGCCGGGAATTGATCCGGAGCGTCTGCGTGCGCTGTTCGACCAGAACCAGGGCGGTATCCTGGATTTGTTCAACATGTTTTCTGGTGGTGCACTGGAGCGCATGAGTATTTTTGCGCTGGGCATCATGCCGTATATTTCGGCGTCGATTATTACCCAGTTGCTGGTTGCGACAACGCCTTCATTGCAGCAGTTGCGTAAGGAAGGTGAGAGTGGGCGTCGCAAGATTCAGCAGTACACGCGCTATGGCACGCTTGGTCTGGCGCTCGTACAGGGTTTTGCCATGAGTAGCGGCCTGGCGTCACAGGGTCTGGCATACACAGGTGCCTTTACGTTCCACTTTGTTGCCATTACCACACTGGTTACAGGTGCGATGTTTTTGATGTGGCTCGGGGAACAGGTCACTGAACGGGGTGTGGGTAATGGTATCTCGATACTGATTTTTGCCGGCATCGTAGCAGGCTTCCCAAGTGCAATTGGCCAACTGTTTGAGCAAGGACGGCAGGGCGAAATTCACCCGTTGGTCATGCTGGGTGTTGGTGTTCTGGCCATGATGATTGTCGCGGGTGTGGTATTCATAGAGCGAGGCCAGCGCCGTATTACGATTAACTACGCCAGACGGCAGCAGGGTCGCCGAATGTATCAGGCCCAGAGCAGCCACCTGCCGCTCAAGGTAAATATGGCTGGCGTTATACCTGCCATTTTCGCCAGCAGTCTGCTGTTGTTTCCAGCGTCGCTTGGCCAATGGTTTGGTCAGTCGCCAGGTATGGAGTGGCTACAGGAATTGAGCCTGCAGATTGCACCGGGCCAACCGCTTAATATTGTGTTGTTTTCTGCCGGGATCATCTTCTTCTGTTTCTGGTACACGGCGATCATGTTCAACCCGAAAGAAGTCGCCGATAACCTGAAGAAGTCGGGTGCGTTTATTCCAGGCTACCGGCCGGGTGAACAGACAGCACGACACATTGATACGATCCTGACGCGTTTGACGCTGTTCGGGTCACTCTATATGACAGCGGTTTGTCTGCTGCCACAATTCCTGGTTGTTAATGTCGGGATTACGTTTCAACTTGGCGGCACCGCGCTGCTGATTGTTGTTGTAGTTGTCATGGATTTCATGGCGCAGGTGCAAACACACCTGATGTCTCATCAGTACGAGTCACTGATGAAGAAATCGAATCTGCAGAATTTCGGCCGGCGTTAAGCCGGCAGTTAACGGAGCGAATCATGAAGGTAAGAGCTTCAGTAAAGAGAATGTGTCGGAATTGTCGAATCATCCGACGTAAGGGTGCCGTGCGAGTTATTTGCACAGAACCAAAGCACAAACAGCGCCAGGGCTAGGCGCGCTTTTATAGGAGCAGTAAATGGCTCGTTTAGCTGGGATTAATATTCCTGATAACAAACACACAGAAATTTCCCTTACCTATATTTATGGCATCGGAAAGAAAACGGCGCGTGATCTCTGCGAGGCAACCGGGGTAAGTCCAACGGTGCGTGTGCAGGAACTCAGCGAGGAAGACCTTGACAAACTGCGTGCAGAGATTGCCAAGCTTCCTGTTGAAGGTGACCTGCGCCGGACGAATCAGCTCAACATCAAGCGTCTGCTTGACCTTGGCTGTTTCCGTGGCATTCGGCACCGTCGTAACCTGCCGGTGCGCGGGCAGAACACAAAGAACAACGCAAGGACCAGAAAAGGTCCGAAGCGACCGATCAGGAAATAGGACAAGTCCTACTCACGAGCTAAAGAAGATTTTATATGGCAAATACGGGTTCAAAAGCGGCCCCAGCAAAGAGCCGCAAAGGGAAACGCCAGGTCGTAGATGGCCTTGCACACATCCACGCATCCTTCAATAACACGATTGTGACCATCACCGATCGTCAGGGAGGCGCACTGTCCTGGGCCACCGCAGGTGGTTCCGGCTTTCGTGGCGCGCGTAAAAGTACGCCTTTTGCTGCCCAGGTAGCGGCGGAGCGGGCTGGTACGGTAGCTCTCGAGCACGGGTTGCAAAATCTTGAAGTGTTTGTGAAGGGACCTGGTCCCGGCCGTGAAGCTGCCGTTAGGGCGCTGAACGCAGCCGGCTTCCGGATTACAAACATTACCGACGTGACGCCCATTCCACATAATGGATGTCGACCACCCAAACGCAGAAGGGTGTAAAGGAGAAGATCATGGCGAGATACATCGGCCCAACCTGTAAACTGGCGCGACGTGAAGGTACTGATCTGTACCTGAAGAGCGGCGTACGCCCACTTGAATCCAAGTGTCGGCTTGAGAGTGCACCCGGCCAGCACGGCGCACGGCGAGGAAGACTCTCTGATTACGCTGTTCAGCTGCGTGAAAAGCAGAAAGTACGCCGGCTTTATGGTGTGCTTGAAAAGCAGTTCCGTAACTATTACAAGCGTGCTGATCGGCAGAAAGGCGCCACCGGCGAAAACCTTCTGCGTCTGCTGGAGCGTCGGTTGGACAATGTTGTCTACCGAATGGGTTTCGGTTCGACCCGTGCCGAATCGCGCCAGCTGGTATCGCACAAGTCCATCCTTGTAAATGGTAACTGTATCAATATCCCCTCTTACCAGGTGGAAGCAGGCGATACCATCACGATTCGAGAGAAGGCGCGTAATCAACTGCGCATTCAAGGGGCCCTGGCATTGTCTGCAAATCGCTCTCCGGTAGATTGGGTAGAAGTGAACGCGGACCGACTTGAAGGCGTTTTCAAGGCTTATCCGGATCGTGACCAGCTGCCCTCAGAGATTAATGAGAATCTGATCGTGGAGCTGTACTCGAAGTAACAGCCTGACAGTTAGCCTTAACTAACTCACTTAAGACATTTTATAGAAAGGTGTATTTATGCCCCATTCGTCATTAGAGTTTCTGACGCCAAAGCACATCCAGGTAGACCAGGCCAGCGCAACACGCGCGACTGTAGTACTGGAACCGCTTGAGCGAGGCTTTGGCCATACGCTGGGTAATGCCCTGCGTCGTATCCTGCTGTCGTCTATGCCTGGCTGCGCTATCATCGAGGCCCAGATAGAGGGCGTGCTGCATGAGTACAGCACGATGGAAGGCGTTCAGGAAGACGTGATCGAACTGCTGCTTAACCTGAAGGGTGTTGCGGTCAAGCTCAATGCAACAGACGAAGCCACTTTGACCCTGGACAAGAAAGGCCCGGGCGTTGTCACCGCTGGTGATTTCCAGTTGGATCATGATGTGGAAATCTCGAATCCTGACCACGTGATCGCAACCCTGAACGAAAGCGGCCACCTGCGACTGCGTGCTCATGTTGGGCGCGGCCGGGGTTACGAGCCTGCGGATTTGCGTCTTGTTGACGAAGACCAGGGGCGCGTTATTGGTAGCCTGCTGCTGGACGCGTCATACAGTCCTGTACGTCGGGTAGCTTACAAGGTAGACAGTGCGCGGGTTGAACAGCGAACCGATCTGGACAAACTGGTTATTGATCTTGAAACCAATGGCACTATTGATCCCGAAGAAGCGATTCGCCGGGCTGCGACTATCCTGCAGCAACAGGTCAGCGTATTTGTTGACCTCGAGAGTGAGAAAGAGCCGGAAGTTGTCGAGCACGAAGATGAAATTGACCCGATCCTGTTGCGTCCGGTTGATGATCTTGAGTTGACCGTTCGGTCCGCAAACTGCTTGAAGGCAGAAAACATTTACTACATCGGTGACCTTATTCGCCGAACCGAAGTAGAGCTTTTGAAGACCCCGAACCTGGGCAAAAAGTCGCTGACGGAAATCAAGGACGTGCTTGCTTCACGTGGACTTTCCCTTGGCATGCGCCTTGAAAATTGGCCGCCATCCAGCCTGCGTGGTGACGATCGGGTACTGGGCTAGGTTCAGTAGGTAATAGTGGGGCCAGCTGTTCTGGCCGATGTACAGAAGCGGGGTAAAATTGGCCCTGACTCTGGCTCCCGGATTTTAGGAAGGTAACAACTATGCGCCATAGAAAAAGTGGTAGACAACTAAATAGAAACAGCTCGCACCGCAAGGCGATGTTTCGAAACATGGCAGTTTCGTTGATCGAACATGAAGTGATCAAAACGACACTTCCGAAGGCAAAAGAGCTGCGTCGTGTGGCAGAGCCTCTCATCACCCTGGCCAAGAATGACTCGGTTTCAAACCGACGTCTTGCCTTTTCCCGCATGGGTGACAAGTCAGCGGTAGGTAAGCTGTTTGCCGAAATTGCACCACGATACGCGGAGCGACCCGGTGGTTACACCAGGATACTCAAGTGCGGTTTTCGTGCCGGCGATGCTGCTCCAATGGCGTTCATCGAGCTTGTTGATCGCCCGATTCTCGAGGGCGAGGATATTCTCGAGGATGAAGACTAGCCGAGTCACATCCGGCTAGCATCTGTTGTTAGCAGTTAGCATTTTGATTAAAGCACGTTGAGCCGGGTCCGCCCGGCTCTCTCGTTTACAGGGGGAACACATGTATCAGTCTTTTAATCCAATTGTACGCACGCTTATGGGTCCAGGGCCGTCGGATGTGAATCCCCGGATTTTATCCGCAATGGGCAAGCCTACTATTGGTCACCTTGATCCCGAATTCATCCGACTGATGGATGAGATCAAGCGCATGCTGCAATTTGTTTTCCAAACCAAAAACGAACTGACCATTCCTGTTTCTGCGCCGGGATCTGCTGGTATGGAAACCTGTTTTGTTAATCTTGTTGAACATGGCGACAAGGTTATTGTCTGTCAAAACGGAGTTTTTGGTAGCCGTATGGCAGAAAATGTCCGGCGAATGGGCGGTAACCCCGTTATCGTTGAGGATGAATGGGGCCGCGCTGTAGATCCTGCGAAACTGGAAGCGGCGCTAAAAGCGAATCCTGACGCGAAAATTGTCGCATTTGTGCACGCAGAAACATCCACAGGTGCAAGATCCGATGCAGCGACACTTTGCGAACTGGCTCGCAAGTACGATTGCCTGACGATTGTGGATTGTGTGACATCCCTGGCGGGCTGCGATGTGAATCTTGATGCCTGGCAGGCCGATGCTACCTACAGCGGTACCCAGAAGTGTCTATCCTGTGCGCCAGGTCTCTCTCCAATCAGCATGAGCGATCGCGCTGTTGAAAAAATCAAGGCGCGCAAAACGCCCGTCAGTTCCTGGTTCATGGACTTGAACCTGGTGATGGGTTATTGGGGCGAAGGTCAGACCAGAGCTTACCATCACACGGCACCTGTTAACGCGCTCTATGGCCTGCATGAAGCACTGGTTGTAGTTTGTGAAGAGGGCCTCGAGAACAGTTGGCACCGACATCAGGCTAATCATCTTGCGTTGCGGGCTGGTCTCGAAGCTCTTGGGCTTTCATTTATTGTGCCGGAGAATGAGCGTCTGGCTCAGCTGAACGCGGTGACAATCCCCGAAGGGGTTAACGAGGCTGACGTGCGCAAGCAATTGCTACAACAGTACAATCTCGAAATTGGTGCAGGCCTCGGCAGTCTCGCTGGCAAGGTATGGCGCATCGGTTTGATGGGATATGCCAGTAATCCAAAAAATGTCCTGCTATGTGTCAACGCGCTGGAAGCAGTACTGTCGCAATATAACGCCCATATCAACAAAGGTGAGGCGACAGCGGCTGTAGCCGCAGCTTACGCCTGAACCTGGTTAACTGACGCTGGCTGAGAAGTCTCAGGCGCGAGACTTCTTCACCTTCACTGCCGGGTTCTTTGCTGTCGACGAAAGAATCGGACGCAGGAATTGACCGGTAAAAGAATTCTCTACCCCGGCGACCTCTTCCGGTGTGCCGGCTGCAATGATTCTTTTTTTTTTTTTGATACGTTGTGGACCGAGATCTACAATCC
>CAYGNA010000007.1:4729-32136 GCA_964351065.1 uncultured Pseudomonadales bacterium | reverse complement strand
TTTGAAACCTCCATGCATTCCTACGAGATCGAGCTTGCCGCGGCCGAGCTTGAATCGGACGAGAGTGCTGCAACATCTATCGAACTGGATGAGCTGGATTTTGAGCTGCCTGAACCGGAAGTGGACGTTGAAGAGATAGAGGCCGATGCCCCTGAAGAAATCGGGGATGAGGCTGAAGACTGGGTGCTGGAAGACACCTCGGTGCCATCGCTTGCGGCGTCAGATCTGGAGGAACAGCCAGAGCCCGAGGAAGCAGAACCACCAGCCTCTGCCGATAGCGAGCTTGATGAAATTTTCCTTGATGAAGCCGCCGACAGAATGGTGGTGGTGCACGAGTTTGTGGCTAACCCCGAGCGGATTTCGCCGGACCTGATTGCCGCATTCCATACCCTTAAGGGCAGTGCTGGCATGGCCGAGGTGAACTCGGTCGCAACCGTTGCAGCGCCGCTGGAAATGCTGGCGAACCAGTTTGCTGGTGCAGAGTCTGTGCCAGTCCCGTTTGTTGAACTGGCAAAGCGAGGCGCGGGTTTAATCGAAATGGTCTTGGCTGACCTGTCATCACATCGATTTGAAATGGCAGGCATTGCGGAGTTTGTTGCCGATGCGGAGGCGGTCAAGTCATACGTTTCAACATTGGTTGAAGTGCTGCCCGCATTCGATTTCCGGAACGTTCGGGTGCTCTGTACGGCGGAAGAAGTGCTTGCTGGCTGGGACGAAGAGCAGTTGGAGGCGCTGAAGCGGGAACTGAAGGAAGTCATCGAGCAGGCGACCCTGACTCGCCAGGACAGTCTCAGTCACCTGGCCGAAGCTTTGCTAGCCGTGTACGAATCGAGCAATACATCACCTGCTCCTGATGTCGCGTCAGTTCTTGCCGGGGCGCATGAACAACTGGTGTCGATGTTTGATCATATTGCATCCAGTCAGGAGGTAGAGGCGGCGGATGAGACCGTCGCCAGGCTGGTGACGATCTACCACCAGCCTGTCGAGGACCTGGATGAACTTGAGGAGGAAGCTGAAGAGTTAGCGGCAGAGACTGCGCCGACTGCTGGCGAAAACCTGTTACCTCTGGACGAAGTCGATGAGGACGTTTTACCTCTCTTCCTTGAAGAGGCGGAAGAGTTGCTCGAGAACATTGATCAGAGCATCGTGGACTGGAGTGCTGAACCCGGTAGTGAACAGCCGCTGGCGATGTTGCTGCGTCATCTTCATACCCTGAAAGGGGGCGCCCGCATGAGCGGCCTCTCCAGTCTGGGGGAATATACCCACAATTTCGAAACTTTCCTGATTGGTGTTCAGAGCAATCCTGTGCCGCTTGATGAAGGTTTTTTTGCAGTTGTGAACCAGCGTCAGGATGAGATCACCCGCAGAGTCGGGATCTATACCCGGTTAGCGGAAGGTACAGCGTCGCCCGATGAGCTTGCTTCAATGCGATACGAGCAGTCTGCAGATGCGATCGCGTTTGCTGATACTCATGGTGATGTGCCTTCTGTTTCCGATCAGGCACCAGAAACAGACGCACCAGATGCAGAAAAAGCGGATACAGAAGTGTCAGCAAGCCAGGGAGAGATTGCGCTTCCGGCTGATGAAATAGATGAAGACATACTGCCGGTGTTTCTTGAAGAAGCCGAGGAGCTGGTTGAAGCATTAGACGAGAGTGTGACCCAGTGGAGCGTCAACCCGGATGATCTGAGCCATCTTGATAATCTCCTGCGTCAGTTACATACCCTGAAGGGTGGAGCGCGCATGAGCGGGCTGTCCAGTCTGGGTGAGTATGCCCACAATGTTGAGACCTACCTGATTGGAATCCAGAATCACCCGTCTGACCTGGATGAAGACTTTTTTGCGCTGGTTAATGGGCTGCAGGATGAAATCAATCGCAGGGTCACTATTTACCAGAAAGCGGCGGCTGGCCAGGCGACCGATGCCGAAATAGTTTCCTTGCGGACGATGCGTCTACCTGGCCAGGTCGCGCCTTCATCCACGACAGAATCCGCTGCGATACAGACTTCAAACATCGGGGTAGCGCCTGCGGCGGCATCTAATGAGCCTGCGGCGGCATCTAATGAGCCTGCGGCGAGCGATGAGAAAGAGCCGGCTCAGGCTCACCAGCCGCAACAGGAGATGGTCAGGGTTTCTTCTGACCTGCTTGAGGAGTTGATTGGTCTGGCCGGCGAGTCTTCCATTACCCGCGGGCGGGTTGAGCAGCAGATCGCTGATTTTGTTGAAGCCCTCCAGGAGATGGACGAAACCATCAGCCGGATACGGGATCAGGTCCGGCGATTGGAGATTGAGGCTGAATCGCGTGAGACTGTTTTCAGGACACGGCGCGCTGAAGAAAACGAAGAGTCGGGTTTTGATGACCTGGAGATGGACAGGTATTCCATGCTGCAGGAAATATCCCGAGCACTATCGGAGGGTTCCTCCGACATGATGGATCTGAAAGATACGCTACTGGACAAGAGCCGTGATGCAGAGACCTTGCTGCACCAGCAGGCGCGTATCAGCAGTGAACTGCAGGAAGGCCTGACACGAACCCGAATGGTACCGTTTGCTCGGCTGATCCCTCGCCTCAGACGAATCGTCAGGCAGATCAGTGCAGAAGTGGGTAAGTCTGTAAGATTTGATGCCTACAACGTCGAAGGTGAACTGGATCGAAATGTACTGGAGCGAATTGTCGCGCCGCTTGAGCATATGCTCAGGAACGCCGTTGACCATGGTATTGAAGACGCCGCCAGACGAGCCACTGCAGGTAAACCCGACCAGGGCAGGATTAGCCTGCGCCTATCGCGTGAAGGAGGCTATGTTGTACTCAAGATCAGCGATGACGGTGGCGGTATTAATGTTGAAGCGGTCAAGGCTAAAGCTATTGAACGTGGCCTCATCACGGCGGACTCGGCTGTATCCGACCACGAGGTGCGCCAGTTCATCCTGAATGCCGGGTTTAGCACGGCGGTTAAAGTGACACAGATCTCGGGCCGTGGTGTTGGCATGGACGTTGTGGTTAATGAGATCAAGGCGCTGGGTGGTACCGTCGAAATTGACAGCACGTTTGGTGTGGGTACCGAGTTCACGATCCAGTTGCCGTTTACGGTTTCTATCAACCGGGCGCTGATGGTTGTTGTTGCCGAAGAGATTTACGCGGTACCGCTTAACACAATTGAAGGCATAGTGAGGGTTAGCCCTTACGAGTTGGAAGCCTACTACCAACCTGATGCGCCGATGTTCGAATACGCCGGGCAACCGTATCGCCTGGTCTACATGGGCCGGATGCTGGAGAAAGGAGAGACACCTTTGCTCGAGGGCCAGGTAGCGCCATTGCCGGTTATTCTGGCGCGGAGTGGAGACAACGCCGTGGCCATGCAGGTTGATCGCGTCATTGGTAGCCGGGAAGTGGTGGTGAAAAGCCTCGGCCCACAATTTAACGAGGTGGGCGGCGTCTCTGGTGCGACGGTACTTGGTGATGGCAGTGTTGTGGTTATTCTTGATGTGATGGCGCTGGTGCGTAGTGCCGATGCGAGATCCGCCGATTCGGCCGCTGCCCTCGAGGTGTCACCAGAAGCCCGGGTTCATACCGTCATGATTGTGGATGACTCCGTCACGGTTCGCAAAGTGACTTCGCGGTTGATGGAGCGCCAGGGCTGGGAGGTCATCACTGCAAAAGACGGTGTTGATGCCATGAACCAGTTACAGGACGTGTATCCTGACATCGTACTGCTCGATATTGAGATGCCGCGTATGGATGGTTTCGAAGTACTGCGGGCGGTGCGCCGCGATGATCGACTGAAGAACCTGCCAATCATCATGATTACCTCCCGCACGGGCGAGAAACACCAGCAGCAGGCCCTGGAACTGGGGGTGAATCGATATCTCGGCAAGCCTTTCCAGGAGGTGAACCTGCTCTCCACCATTGATGAAGTGCTGACGGAAACGCGGGGCAGTTGACGTGTCGGAAGCTGACCTGGAATTACCTACCTTTCTTATCCCGCTACAAAAGAGCAACCTGCTGATACCGAATGCCACGGTGGCAGAAATTATTCCCTATGAGCCACTTCAGCGCGTGCAGGATTCGCCAGATTGGCTCCTTGGCATACTTGGTTGGCGAGGTGTTCAGGTGCCCGTTGTTTCTTTTGAAATGTTGACGGTGGAGCGGGGGAGTTTTTCGCTGGTCAGTGTTTCCTCTGCAAGCCTGGTCGTGCTCAAGGCGCCAGGTGGCAAGTCGCGGCTGCAGTTCTTTGCAATAGTTGCGCAAATGCTTCCGCGCCTGTTTCGTATCAAGGCAGACGAGATTTTTGATATCGGCGAAACGCCAGAGCGAACCGAGCTTATGCGCGTTCGCTTTGCGGATGACCTGGTATCGATTCCCGACCTGGACTACGTTGAATCCTCGATCCTGTCATCTCTGGCATCAGCAGCCTAGACTGGTAGCTGTCTGCAAAAGCAGGGCGGTAGCGCCAGTTCCTGTCCTTACTGAAATTCTCCGAAGTCTCCCCAACGAGATTGGAGCAGTGTCAGGATGACGAGCGGCGCTGTTTCTGCCCGCAGAATGCGGGGTCCCAATGCCAGTTGCAGAAAGCCATTGGCTCCCGCATTTTTCACCTCGTCGTCAGCCAGTCCACCTTCTGGACCAACCAGTACAGCGACTGTCGCTGGCCTTTCTGCGTTCATCGCGCGAAGCCCCTGGCTGCCGTCAGGGTGCAACACGATTTTCAGGTCCGCTTCAACAAGGTTGAGCCACTCGTCCAGTTCCATCAACTCGCCAACGTGAGGTGGGAGATTGCGCTCGCATTGTTCACACGCACTGCAGGCTATTTGTTGCCAGTGTGCGCGGCGCTTTGAGATTGCCTTTAGAGGTACCGTGTTAAATCGGGTGATCAAGGGTTGTATCGACGTGGCACCAAGTTCGGTTGCTTTTTGTATCGCAAGGTCCATGGCGTCACGTTTTGTGACAGCCAGACCAATGATGGTATGTAACCTGGACTCGCGGTTGATGGCGAATCTTTCGAGCAATTCGACCAGCACATCGCGTTTGCCAACCTGTAGTACCCGGGCAGAAAACTCTCCGCCCCTGCCATCAAAGAGCACAAGCGCCTGGCCCTCGGTGCACCTGAGCACATGTTTAAGGTAGTGAGCACGGTCATCAGACAGGTGGACCTGTTCACCTGCCGTGAGTGCAACGTCAACAAATAGCCGGGGTATTCTCATGAGACTGTCATCTCAAGACCTGCTGGATGCGGTGCCATGCGTGTAGCTGTCTGGGTGGTCAACAGCGCAGTCCCTGGTCAGAGGCCGGTTGTCGCCTAGAGACCAAGGTTCCGCCAGATTCGCATCGCGGGTAGTGACTGGTTCAATGTGTAGAAGTGCAGCCCGGGTGCGCCACCGTCAAGCAGTCGCTGGCAAAGATCAGTGACCACCTCGGTACCAAATTCGCGTTGACTCTCGGGATCATGCTCAAAGGACTCAAGGTGAAGCCTGATCCAGCGAGGAATTTCTGCACCGCACTTGTCCGAAAAGCGAACAAGGTTTCGGTAGTTGGTAATGGGCATGATGCCCGGGACAATTGGTATGTTGATGTCCATGCGGGCACATGCATCCACGTATCTGAAATAAGCGTCAGCATTGTAGAAATACTGCGTGATTGCGCTGTTTGCTCCGGCGTCCACTTTTTGCTTGAAGAATTTAAGATCAGACTGAACTGAATCAGAGTCAGGATGGATCTCTGGATAGGCGGCAACTTCGATGTGGAAGTGATCACCGGTCTTTTCGCGAATAAAAGCGACGAGTTCATTGGCATAACGGAGTGCGCTTCGCCCGAACCCGCTGGGTACGTCTCCACGGAGCGCTACAACTCGTTTAATCCCACCGTCACGGTAGTCGTTGATCAACGATTCTATCTTCTCGGCAGGGTCACTGCCAAAAGACAGGTGGGGCGCGACGTCTGACCCAGCAGCGGCAATATCCAGTACAGCTTGCTTTGTGCCGTCTTTGGTTGACCCACCGGCGCCGTAAGTCACAGAAAAGAAAGCCGGGCCCAGCGCGTTAAGCCTGGCATGGACCTCGGCAAGTTTCTCTGACGCGTCGTCGGTCCGCGGCGCAGAAAACTCAAAGCTGAAAGTGCCGGGATAGCGACTCATTTAAAGTTCCGCGGCCAGCGCAGCGGCCTTGTCTGTTCGCTCCCAGGAGAGATCAACATCTTCCCGGCCAAAGTGACCGTAGGCTGCTGTAGCCCTGTAGATCGGTCGCTTGAGGTCCAGCATAGCGATGAGGCCCTTGGGGCGAAGATCGAAGTGCTCACGAACCAGTGCCTCTATTTTTTCGTCGTCGAGTTTGCCGGTACCAAAGGTATTGACGCTGATAGAGGTTGGTTCGGCAACGCCAATGGCGTAAGACACCTGGATTTCGCAACGGTCAGCGAGACCGGCTGCAACAATATTTTTTGCCACATAGCGGGTCGCGTAGGCTGCGCTGCGGTCTACCTTGGATGGATCTTTACCCGAGAAAGCGCCGCCACCGTGCCGCGCCATACCACCGTAGGTATCGACGATGATCTTGCGGCCGGTCAGCCCGGCGTCGCCTACTGGCCCACCGATAATAAACTGGCCGGTAGGATTGATGTGGAACCTGGTGCCGGCGTGGAGCCAGTTGGCCGGCAGTATTGGTTTGATTATTTCTTCCATCACGGCTTCGTGCAGGTCTTTCTGGGAAATGTCTTCGTCATGCTGGGTGGAAAGTACAACCGCATCAATGGCAACAGGATGCCCGTTGGCATCGTATCGGAAAGTCACCTGGCTCTTGGCGTCAGGTCGCAGGAATGGCAATTTGCCCGATTTCCTGACGTCTGCCTGCTGCTTTACCAATCTGTGTGAATAGGTAATTGGGGACGGCATCAATACATCAGTCTCATTGCTGGCATAGCCGAACATCAAGCCCTGGTCGCCAGCACCCTGCTCGTGGTCTTCGCTTTCGTCGACGCCCATCGCAATGTCGCGTGACTGTTTACCAATGCAGTTGATTACGGCACAGGATGCACCGTCGAAACCAACTTTCGAACTGTTGTAACCGATATCCAGGATAACTTCACGAACGATCTCCTCGAGGTCAACCCAGGCAGACGTCGTAATCTCACCGGCAATAACTGCCATGCCCGTCTTTACGAGGGTCTCACAGGCAACCCGCGCGTCAGCATCCTGTGCGAGGATCGAATCAAGGATAGCGTCTGAAATTTGATCGGCCATTTTATCAGGATGGCCCTCGGAAACGGATTCAGAGGTAAAAGTGCTATTGATAGACATCGATTGTTTTTCCAGAAAGCGTTGGGGACGAAATTCTAACTTCTGGGCACGCGCATTCCTACAACATACCCGTGATTATCGCTCAAGATGAATCTTAGTCCCGCTCATAGCCTGCAAATCAAAATGCCGGTGCCAAGTTGTTGCCGCACTGGGTTTAAGGGAGAATAGCGCCCCTTGAATCCGGTTGCGGCGAAATTTGATGAGTGAAGCAGGCTTGAAAAACCACCGACGCATGGCAAATGCGATACGGGCTTTATCCATGGACGCAGTGGAGGCCGCCAATTCCGGGCATCCTGGTGCACCCATGGGAATGGCCGACATTGCCGAGGCGCTGTGGACCGATGTGCTTAAGCACAACCCCGGTAATCCCGATTGGCCAGATCGGGATCGATTTGTGTTGTCAAACGGTCATGGATCCATGTTGATCTACTCGTTGTTGCACCTGACTGGCTACGATCTCTCAATCGATGAGATAAAACGCTTCCGCCAGCTTGGCTCAAAGACCCCGGGACATCCGGAGTACGGTTACACACCGGGCGTTGAGACGACCACGGGCCCGTTGGGCCAGGGTTTTGCCAATGCGGTGGGGATGGCAATCGCAGAAAAAGTGCTGGCAGCACGATTTACCCGGCAGAAAGATGGCAAAACGCTCTCTCCTTGCGACCACAGAACCTGGGTTTTTGTGGGTGATGGCTGTCTGATGGAAGGCATTTCCCATGAGGTCGCCTCCCTGGCTGGCACCATCGGTCTGCCGAAATTGACCTGTATTTATGATGACAATGGCATCTCGATAGATGGCGAGATAGACGGTTGGTTCACAGATGATACGCCTGGACGGTTCGAAGCCTATGGCTGGCATGTCGTACGAGATGTTGACGGCCACGATCATGCTGCGGTGCTGGCTGCACTGAATGCCGCCATTGCAGAGACGGGGAAACCAACATTGATCTGCTGCAAGACGCAGATCGGATTTGGTGCGCCTACCAAGGTCGGTACAGCCGGCAGTCATGGTTCACCACTCGGTGCAGATGAAATCAAGGGTGCACGGGCACAACTGGGGTGGGAGTATCCGCCCTTTGAAATCCCGGCTGAGCTGTATGAGAGTTGGGATTGTCGGCCAAAAGGTGCGGCGATTGAGGCGGCATGGCGCCAGCAGTTTGCTGAATATGCCGATGCATTTCCTGAAGCCGCGAGTGAACTTGAGCGCACCCTGGCGGGTGAACTGCCGCCGGGTTGGGCTGACTTCATGGACAACCTGCTAAGCGAAACTGTCGAACGTGGCGCCAATACCGCCTCTCGCAAAGCTTCCGGCAACATCATTGCGGGCATCGCCGGCATCCTCCCAGAGCTTGTAGGCGGTTCGGCGGATCTGTCCGGGTCCAATAATACAATCTGGCCAGCCGCAAAGCCGCTGGCGCGGGATAACGCTGACGCCAACTATGTTTATTATGGCGTCCGTGAATTTGGTATGACCGCGATCGCCAATGGTATTGCGCTGCACGGCGGATTGATTCCTTTTGTAGGGACATTCCTGATCTTCATGGAATATGCGCGCAACGCCGTACGGATGTCAGCGCTAATGGGCATCCGCAATATTCTTGTCTATACCCATGACTCGATTGGGCAGGGTGAAGACGGCCCTACCCATCAGCCAGTGGAGCAACTTGCCAACCTGCGCGGTACGCCCAATATGTCACTCTGGCGTCCCTGCGATACGGTAGAGGCGGTTGTTGCCTGGCGTGCTGCAATTGAGCGAAAGAACGGTCCCACTGCCCTGGTATTTTCCCGCCAGGATATCCCTCACCAGCCCCGGGATGATGCGCAAATACAACAGATCAGCCGGGGTGCGTATATTTTGTGTGAGCCCACTGATACGCCGCAGGCGATTGTGATTGCAACGGGGTCAGAAGTTTCAATTGCAGTTCAGGCACAGCAGCAGTTGGCAATTGAAGGCATTCCCGTCCGTGTTGTTTCCATGCCAAGCGCTGACGTATTCATGGCGCAGGACGATGCCTATCGAAATGAGGGGCTGCCGACCGCGCAGCGTAACCTTATTGCGGTAGAAGCGGGTCACCCGGATTACTGGCGAAAGTTTGTCGGCCTCGATGGCAGGGTCATCGGTCTTTCCACCTTTGGGGAGTCAGGACCCGGTGACGAGGTCATGGCACATTTTGGCTTTACGGCAGCAATGATCGTCAAGTCAGTAAGAGAAATGCTGGGAGAATAGACGATGGCAGTGCTGGATCTGCGCAAGCTGAGTATTGATGGCAAACGGGTACTGATTCGTGAGGATCTCAATGTCCCGTTAAAGAACGGTGAAGTGACAAGTGATGCGCGCATTCGCGCCGCGCTCCCGACGCTTGAGTACGCGATTGCGAGTGGGGCCAGGTTGATGGTTATGTCACATCTTGGCCGTCCCGAAGAAGGCGTGCCAATAGAAGAGCAAGCTGAGTTCAGCATGCTGCCGGTGGCAAAACATATAGAAAAGCTCACTGGCTGGCGTGTTGCACTCCTGCGTGATTATCTTGATGGTTTTGACTGGCCGGATGCTGATCTCGTGCTGTTTGAGAACGTGCGCATTAATCCCGGTGAAAGCAAGAATGATGAAGCCCTTTCGAAAAAACTTGCTGCCCTGTGCGATGTGTTTGTGATGGACGCGTTCGGCACCGCTCACCGGGCGCAAGCCACCACTGAAGGTATCGCGCGCTTCGCGCCAGTTGCCTGTGCCGGTCCGCTGCTGATGGATGAGCTTGACGCGCTCACACGTGCGCTCAAACATCCGGAAAAGCCGGTTGTTGCAATTGTTGGTGGTAGCAAGGTATCCACAAAACTGGAGGTCTTGGGTGCGCTGTCAGAGAAGGTTGATACCCTGATTGTCGGTGGTGGTATCGCCAATACTTTCCTGGCGGCGGCTGGCAAGCCCGTCGGCAAGTCGTTGTATGAGCCCGATCTGCTAGATACGGCGCGGGATCTGCTCGCGCGCGTCAACATACCGCTACCGGTAGATGTTGTTGTCGGCAGTGGGCCAGACGGCGTGACGGGCACCCAAAAGGGTGCCGATGAGGTGGCGCCTGATGACATGATTCTGGACATTGGAGAGGAAACGGCACGTACCGTCGCCGCCATTGTTAAGTCGGCGAAAACCATCATCTGGAACGGACCGGTTGGCGTTTTTGAAAACACGGCGTTTGAAGGTGGAACCCGCAGTCTAAGCCTTGCGATTGCCGAAAGTGAGGCGTTCTCGCTGGCCGGCGGTGGCGATACGCTTGCTGCAATAGACAAGTACGGCGTTGCAGATCAAATTTCATATATCTCCACGGGAGGCGGTGCCTTTCTCGAATTTGTGGAGGGAAAGGTGTTACCCGCCGTTGCCGTGCTCGAAGTGCGTGCGTCTGGGCAGGATGATTGAGCCGGACAAAATAGTTGCATGGCTCGCTGAAAGTGACTCGCCTCGTCGATCGACAGAATCGCCGATTGGGCTAGGCTATCTGCGATTCTATGCGCTTGAATTCGCCGCAACAGAGCACGAGATGGGGCTGGTTCGGGTCGGGGACTTTCAGGTTTTTGTTCAGAAATTTACCCGTCATGGGCCACGGCATGGCACTGTGTTTGTGTTACACGGTTACCTGGATCATTCTGGTATTCAGGGGCCATCCATTTTGCGGCTGCTCGATCTTGGCTTTGATGTTGTCGCGCTTGATCATCCCGGCCATGGCCTGTCCACGGGTGACCGCGCTAGCATTCCTGCGTTCCAGGTGTATGTTGACAGCCTGGCGGCGGCGCTAAGGCGCTTCCCTGACGTGGCAACGCCGCTGACTGTTATGGGACACAGTATGGGGGGTGCCGTTGCGATGACCTACCTGCTGCAGCACCCGGGTGTTTTCGATAAGGCGGTACTGGTAGCGCCACTTTTCCGACCCAAGTCCTGGCGCCTGATTCGCGCTGTCCATGTTGTTGGCAAACGAGTAATCAAGGGGCAGCGCCGTCTCTGGCGTGAAAACACGAGAGATCTCGAGTTCCGGGCTTTCATCCGGGAGAAGGACCCGCTGAGCCCACGATTCATTCCGACCGAATGGGTCACTGCCATGTTTGCCTGGGTCAAAGACTTCCATGCACTCTCACCGGTGACGGCGAGTGTGCTGGTTGTGCAGGGGACTGATGATGGCACGGTTGACTGGCGCGGAAATCTTGTAATGATCAGGAGAAAGTTTCCGGGTGTCAGAATACATATTGTCCACGAGGGGAAACACCAACTGCTCAACGAAGTAGACGAGTGGCGCGATCGTACCTGGGAGCCAATAGGACCATTTTTACTGGGGCATGAGAGATGATTGATGCAGAGGTGCTTGATGCACTTAAACAGGTTGTTGGTGAGTCCAATCTGGCGACAGATGAAGCGACCTTGCAAACCTATGGCCTTGACTGGACACGCTTTTATACACCCGCACCGTCTGCCGTTGTATTTGCGCGGGACACGGCGCAACTCAGTGCGCTTGTTGGGTTTGCCAATACGCACAATCTGGCGCTGGTTCCCTCGGGCGGCCGTACGGGGCTTAGTGGTGGTGCAGTGGCTAGCAGGGGCGAGATTGTTGTGTCTTTCGACAAGATGAACCGCATCCTGGATTTTGACCAGCGAGACGCCACGGTGGTGGTTGAGCCAGGTGTTGTAACCCAGGCGCTGCAGCAGTTTGCGAGCGACCAGGGCCTGTTTTATCCCGTTGATTTTGCGTCCAGTGGCTCGAGCCAGATAGGCGGCAACATCGCGACCAATGCTGGCGGCATCAAGGTGCTGCGGTATGGGTTGACCAGGAACCAGATTACCGGACTAAAGGTAATCACGGGTTCCGGTGATGTCCTGGAGCTGAACCAGGGACTGACCAAAAACGCCACAGGTTATGACCTGCGTCACCTGTTTATTGGCTCCGAAGGTACGTTGGGATTTATTGTCGAGGCGACTATCCAGCTGATCAGACCGCCGCAGAATCTTACTGTTGTCCTGTTATCTATTCCGCAAATGGTAGATGTCATGGCAGTGCTCAGTGTTTTTCGCCAGCATTTGGACCTGACCGCATTTGAGTTTTTCTCCGACCGCGCGCTTTTCCACGTGCAAGCTCATCACGGCATCAAGGCACCATTCGAAAGTGAGAGCCCGTTTTATGCGCTGCTGGAGTTTGAAAATGACAGCACCGAACAGCTTGAGCGCGCCATGGCGGCCTTCGAGCAATGTGTTGGCGATGGGCTGGCAACCGACGGTGTGCTGAGCCAGAGCGAGCAACAGCGCAGGGATCTCTGGAAGTATCGCGAGTACATCTCCGAGTCGATCACACCGCACATGCCTTACAAGAATGACCTGTCAGTCAGGGTGTCCCGTGTGCCGGACTTCCTGGCAGCGGTTGATGAAATCATTGTCCGGCGGTACCCCGATTTTGAGATTGTATGGTTCGGCCATATTGGTGACGGCAACCTTCACCTGAACATCCTGAAACCATCGGGCTGGGCTGTGGACCGGTTCAAGCAAGAGTGCGAAACCGTCAGTGAAGAAGTCCTGGCACTGGTACGTGAATTTGGCGGTAGTATCTCGGCGGAGCACGGTGTTGGCCTGCTGAAACGTGATCAGCTACATTTCTCTCGTACTGAAAGCGAACTTGGACTGATGAGAGAGATCAAGCGAATGTTTGATCCTAATGGCGTGATGAACCCAGGAAAACTGTTAACTCTCCAGTAGCGTACTGGCCCACTGAAGAGCCGTGCCAAGTGAGCTTGTTTACTGCTGTACCGCCCTTTGCTCTGTGACCGTGCCGGCCGCGGTGGCCACCAAAAGCAGGTCGGCACCCCGCAATGCAAAAAGGCCATTCGTGACCACACCCGGGATGTTGTTAATTGACTTCTCCAGAACCATTGGCGTGTCTATGATGAGATCGAAGACGTCAAGAATGATGTTTCCGTTGTCTGTCAGGAATCCTTCTCGCAGCACAGGTCGCCCGCCCAGGCCAACCAGTGCGCGGGCCACGGCGGAGCTTGCCATGGGTATCACTTCCACCGGTAGTGGATAGGCACCAAGCCGCGAAACCAGTTTGGTCTCGTCGACAATGCATATGAATGTCTCTGCCACGGAAGCAACAATTTTTTCGCGGGTGAGCGCGCCACCACCACCTTTCACCAGTTCCAGTCGAGCGTTCGATTCATCTGCACCATCAATGTAGAAGGTCAGCCCCCTGACAGCATTGAGATCATAGATCTTGATGCCATGCGTCTTCAGTCGCGCTTCTGTTGCGTCGGAGCTTGCGATGGCGCCATCGAACTTGTGACGCATGTTGGCCAGCGCCTCAATGAAGTGGTTTGCTGTTGACCCGGTACCCACGCCAATAATCGAGTCGGGCAACAAAAACCGGTCAATATAATCAGCCGCGTAGCCTGCGACCATGCGCTTCTGTGAATCCTGGTCCATTTTGTTCCCTGGCGTGCCTGTCGTAACGTTTGGTTATACTAACCCATCAGTCCTGTTCGAGCAGTTGCCCGCCGTGAACAAATACATCAAAAAGATACTTGAGGCAGACGTTTACGACGTTGCAGTCGAAACCCCGCTGGATGTTGCACCGTCACTCTCAGAAAGGCTGGGCGTCCGTGTTCTGCTCAAGCGGGAAGATCTGCAGCCGGTCTTCAGTTTCAAACTGCGTGGTGCATACAATCGAATAAAGCGCCTTGATGCCATCGCGCGCCAAAAAGGTGTGATAACTGCTTCTGCGGGTAACCACGCCCAGGGTGTCGCTTTGGCAGCCTCGAGGCTGGGCATTCGCGCATACATTGTGATGGGCGTGAATACCCCGTCCATTAAGGTTGAAGCAGTGCGCCGCCTCGGGGGGCGGGTTATCCTTTTTGGAGAGAGCTACGACGAGGCTGCGAGTCACGCGGCAGCACTCGTAGAAAAAAAGGGTTACACCTATGTGCATCCTTTTGATGATCCTGATGTGATAGCCGGTCAGGGTACGGTCGGGATGGAAATCCTGCGGCAGCACGGGGGCGGCCTGCACGCGGTCTTTGTGCCTGTGGGCGGGGGTGGACTGATCAGCGGCATTGGCGCTTACGTCAAATATCTGCGGCCGGACGTCAAGGTGATTGGTGTTGAGTCAGTTGGCGCCGCCTGCATGTTTGAAGCGCTGAAGGCGGGGCGGCGTATCAGACTGAATCCTGACGAACTAGACCAGTTTGCCGACGGTACTGCTGTGCTGCAGGTGGGCAAGGAGACGTTTCGCCTGGCGCGCCAGTGCGTGGATGAGGTCATTACCGTGACCACGGACGAGATCTGCGCGGCGATCAAAGATGTGTTTGAAGATACCCGGAGTATTTCCGAGCCCGCGGGTGCACTTTCTGTCGCGGGCCTGAAAAAATATGTTGCAGAACGTGGTGCGCCTGCCAGTGACTGTATAGCCGTGGTCAGTGGGGCTAATGTCAATTTTGACCGACTGAGACACATCTCCGAGCGAACAGAAATTGGCGAGCGGCGGGAGATTCTGCTTGGTGTCACTATCCCGGAGCGTCCAGGCAGTTTTCGCCGTTTCTGTTCTGCGATTGGCAAACGTGCTGTCACGGAGTTCAACTATCGGTACGCTGGCCCGGACGGGGCGCATGTGTTGGTTGGCGTTTCGACTACCAGAGATGAATCGGACCGTGTCGAACTGGTGTCGCGGCTTGCGCGGCATTATGCGGTTCATGACCTTTCGGACAACGAGGTCGCGGTGCTGCATGTGCGCCATATGGTAGGTGGCAGGGCGCAGGGCATGGGCGACGAACGACTGCTGCGGTTTGAATTCCCCGAGCGACCCGGGGCCCTGTTGCGATTTCTCAATTTGCTGGGCGAAGACTTCAATATCTCCATGTTTCACTACCGGAACCATGGCTCTGCCTATGGACGAGTGCTGGTTGGTATCCAGGTGCCGCCAGGAGAGTTGGCCAGTTTCAAGCGCAGTCTGCGGGGTATCGGCTACCGCTTCTGGGAAGAGTCTGACAATCCGGCATACCGGCTGTTTCTTGGTCAGGGCTAGCTACTACCCAGATGGGCTACCTGGTACCTGCCGCCCTGACCCCCCCGGTCACCTAGTCCAGTTCAGGTGCGTCACCTTCCTGAAACTCGCGATATTCCTGCTCAAACATGAATAGTTTCATGTCGCGAATTCGGTCGACATAAAGCGTGCCGTACAGGTGATCGAATTCGTGCTGGAAAACGGTTGCCGGAAAGCCTTTCGCTTCGATTGACTGGTGCTCACCTGATTCATCAAGGTAGTCAACACGAATATGTTGGGGTCGCGCCACGTAACCCATCATGCCTGGAACAGAAAGGCAGCCCTCCCAGTAGCCTTCTTCTGTGTCGTCGAGCACGGTAATGGTCGGGTTCACAAAGACGGTAAAAGGCATCGCTGGCACCTCACCATAGCGTGAGCCGGCTTCTGGTAATTCAATGACAGCGATCTGGAACGGAACGTCTATTTGTGGTGCAGCAAGACCAATGCCCCCGGCCGCGTACATGGTGTCGTGCATGTCCTCAATCAGCGTCCGAAATTCTGAACTGCCCAGTTTGTCGGCAGGGTACGGCATTGCCTTTTCCCGAAGCGTCGGGTGACCCATTTTGATGATGTTTCGTATGGTCATGAATTGGTTTCACAGTTTACGGGTTAACGATGTAAATGCTTACTCTCACACAAACGCAGGTATATGAAGAAGTTAAAGCACCAAATCGGCGCATTTTGGTCAGCCTACCTATTGAATGTTGAAGTCACTGGTTATATCTTACGCAACATCCGTTAATGAGGTACCCACCAACCATCCAAATGAGAAAGAAGCCTGATCTCGTGTTCCTGATTTTTGCTGTGCTCGGGCTCGGAGTAGCCGTAAATGCGCTCGGACAGGCATTCGGCCTGTAAGCCTAACTGCCGATCCAGTATAACGACTTCTCAGTCACAATGCCGTCCAATGGTATGTCCCAGGACTCAGGGCTGATGTCCGCCACCTCCTGAAACGAAAATGCCGCGCCAATCAGCGCTGGTCGTCTGAAGCCTGTTGTGATGCCTGACAGCGCCCGATCAAAATAACCTTTGCCCATCCCGATTCTGTTGCCGCGTCTGTCAAAGCCAACCAGCGGCATGATCATCAAATCCAGCATGTATGGCGGGATTTGCTGCCGGGCATCGAGCGCTGGTTCCAGCAGTCCCCACCGATTGCGTACGAGGGTTTGATGAGGGGGCACAAATTTTTGGAAGACCAGGGGTGAGCGGCGGAAGCGATGTATGCGGTCAACCATGACGGGCAGATAACAGGTCTTGCCAGCCATGGCTGCACGCTGCAGCAGCGGGTAAACGTCTATTTCGCCGTCACTTGCCATATAAAAGGCAATCTTCCGGGCGCGTATGAACCGCAAGTCGGGCTCGATATTGTTAACAAGGGCGATAGCTGCGCGTCGGCGCATTGAAGCTGACAGCGCGCGGCGACGTTGACGAAGAGCTTTGCGTGTCAAAAGATTCCCCAGATTGCCGCTGTCGGACAGGCCCTTGAACCCAGCGGTTCAAGGCGGTGGCCACTAACGGACAACAGGCTTCCCGCTTTCACGGACATGCACATCGGTCACGAAAAATGACCTCCTGGTTTTCGCTTATAGGGTCGAGGACATATCGACTGGCAAACAACCCAGGGAACATTTGGGGATTATATTGGATTCTGGCGAGATTAACTAAGCATTCAACTACTATGTGCTGGAGCGTAGCCGGTCCAATGCACTATCGAGCTTCATGTTCAGTGTAGAAATTTCGCTATCCTGTGCCTGGATCACACCTTCGGTTTTGCGCGATTCAGCAAGAAAGTCATTGGCAATGTTCAGCGCTGCCATGACGGCAATTCTGTCCAGCCCGAGTACACCAGACGCGGCCTTGATTTCGCGCATTTTTTCATCAAGATAGCTGGCCGACTGTTTCAGCGCTGCTACTTCATCCGCTTTGCAGTTGACCTGGTAATTCTTGTCGAGGATAGATACGGTTACCGTCTGTACATTAGTCATTGATGATCAGTCCTGCTCAAGAGACTTGAGTCGCACGATCATGGCCTCAACCTTGTTCTTCGCGAGTTCATTTTTTTCCATCAGGCGGGTCCGCTCGCGCATCAGATTATCCCGGTCAGCCTCAGTCAGGGCGTGTTTACGCCCAAGCTCATCCATCAGTTGGATGAGTTCGTCAATCTTTGCTTCCAGATCTTTAATTTCCAAGGTTTTTTCCTGATCCAGCACCACGGCTACTATACGTCCCGCCTCGATTAAAGGTCAAACGTCACCGGTCGGCATGTTATCTTTAGCAATTGTCGCTTTCTCAATTCGGTTATGAAGCAAATAACATTTGACGAACTGAAACGCTGGGGTTCGCGTCTTGGTATCCCACATCATCCATCAGAAGTGCACGGTCTGATCGCAGGCTGGATCTGTGCTGGCGCCAACTGGCATCAGGATAGTACACGGGCTACGCTTGAAGGCTGGTTGGATGCGCCCATCCAGGAAGCAGACTTTGTGCTCCTGGAAGATCTGCACAGGGAAGTCCTGGCTGGACTCGAAGATGATGATTTCGGGTTCCGCATCAAGATCCCCGACGACTCGGCACCGCTCAACGATAGAACCCGTGCTACAAGCCAGTGGTGCAGTGGCTTCCTGGCTGGTTTTGGCATGACAGGACGCTACCAGGAGCGGGACCTCAATGCTGACATCAGCGAGGTATTTTCTGACCTGCTGCAGATATCCGCGGTTGTCGATGAGGTGCCCGAAGATGAAGAGAATGAGGCTGATCTGATCGAGATAGGCGAATATGTTCGTATGTCAGCATTATTAATTTTTACGGAATGTGCCCACAAAGCCCTGCACTGACCAGTGGCAACGCATTTAAAGGCAGAGATGAAGACACCCAGAATCACGTTAAAAGAATATGCTCGCCGCAGACGCGAACTGATGGCGCTGATGGAACCAGGCAGTATTGCTGTGCTGCCGTCTGCCTTGCCTGCACGGCGAAACAGTGACGTTCTCCATGCCTTTCGACAGGACAGTGATTTCCACTACCTGACTGGCTTTGACGAACCAGAGTCAGTTTTTGTACTGGTACCGGGTCGCGACCACGGTGAGGCAATACTATTCTGCCGAGAGCGCGATCCGACCGAGGAGATGTGGCACGGTAAAATTACCGGTCCAGAGCGTGCCATGCAGTTATATGGCATAGACGATGCTTTTCCTATCACTGATATTGACGATATCCTGCCGGGTCTGATTGAAGGAAAAAACAAGCTCTATTACACCATGGGTACGCAGCCTGAGTTTGATACAAGACTTATTCGCTGGGTAAAAGGTATCAGCGGAAATCGGCAGTCAGGTGCACGACCGCCCGGTGAGTTCCTGGAACTTGGCCGTTACCTGCATGAACTCAGATTGTTCAAGAGCCCGCTTGAAATTCAGGTGATGAAACATGGTGCTGAAATTACCAGCCACGCACACCAGAGGCTGATGGCTGAAACTGCACCCGGCATGAAGGAGTACCAACTGGAAGCAGCCTTTCAACACGAGTTGGTGATGCGGGGAGCAAGATCTACAGCCTATCCGTCGATTGTTGGTAGCGGCCAGAACGCCTGTATATTGCACTATGTATCCAATGACGAGACGATGCAGTCGGGAGACCTGGTGCTTATCGACGCGGGCGGCGAGTATGAATACTACGCCAGCGACGTTACACGAACTTTTCCCGTGTCGGGAACCTTCAGCAAGGCTCAGAGAGAGCTTTACGAGGTCGTGCTCGAGGCCCAGGAAGCGGCCATCGATATGGTGAAGCCCGGAAATCACTGGAATCAACCGCATGAGGCTGCAGTGGTTGTATTGACCGAAGGTTTGGTCCGGCTGGGACTGCTAACGGGTTCGGTTGCCGAACTCATCGAGTCGGAAGCCTATAAACCCTTTTATATGCACCGGACCGGACACTGGCTGGGCCTTGATGTGCATGATGTTGGAGAGTACCGCGTTGATGATGAGTGGCGGGTGTTTGAGCCCGGCATGGTGACGACAATCGAGCCTGGGCTTTATGTTTCTGACATGGCTGAAAATGTGCCTGCACGTTTTCGGGGAATAGGTATTCGTATCGAGGACGATATTCTGGTTACCCGGGACGGTAACGAGGTGCTGACGTCTTCAATTCCAAAAACGGTCGAAGAAATCGAATCGGTGATGCAGCAGGCAAGCCATGCCTGAACATACCGACGTTCTGATTATTGGTGGCGGGCTGGTTGGCCTGTCATTCGCGGCCGCCCTTGCGAGAAGTCATCTGTCAGTCGTCATGGCTGATGCACAGGCGCTTGCCGTGTTTGACCCTGACAGGACGTCATCAGCGGCAGGGTTTTGCCTGCAGTCGGGATTTGATGCGAGGGTAAGTTCAATCAATCCTGCGTCACGGGATTTTTTGCAGCGCATTGGCGGCTGGCCGAGCCAGCGTATCGCGCCTTTTACCCATATGTCAGTCATGGATGCACGAGGTACCGGCCGACTCTCTTTTGATGCGGTTGACACTGGTAGCGCCGCGCTCGGTTACATTGTTGAAAACAGCAACATCTTGCAGGCACTTGAGACTGCTGCACTCGAACGTGGCGTGGATGTCCGGCGCGGCACGGGCGTTGACACAGTCACTCGCGTGGCGACTGGCTACGAGGTGACATTTAAGGATGGCAGCACCGTTTCTTGTGATTTGCTGGTTGGTGCAGACGGTGGAAACTCGGTTGTTCGTGCCGCCAGCGGGCTGCGGACTGTTGACTGGCAATATGGTCAGGATGCGGTGGTGTCAACTATTTTGACCTCGGCCCCGCATGGCGAAACCGCGCGGCAGTGGTTTACCGATAGCGGCCCACTGGCGTTCTTGCCATTACCTGACAAGGACTCACGACTGTGCTCCTTCGTCTGGTCATCCAGCCAGGCGAGCGAACTGCTTGCCCAGGACGATGAGACCTTCTGCACCACGCTGACCCGGGCGAGCGAGGCTGAGCTGGGTGCTGTGATTGCAGTGGATCAAAGGTTCTCTTTCCCGCTCAGGCAACAACACGCCTTCTCCTATGTCGCAGAACACCTGGCGCTGATTGGAGACGCGGCACATACCATCCATCCGTTGGCAGGCCAGGGCGCAAATCTGGGACTGGCTGATGCCAGCTCTCTGGCCAGGCTATTGGCTGATATTCGTTTTACCGACGAGTTGCCGGGTGACCTCTGTGTTCTCGAGCGCTATCAGCGTGAGCGTCGCCCTCAAAACCTGCTGATGACCGGGCTCATGGAGTTTCTGAAGCGGGTTTATTCAGTTGATGATCCGGCGGTTGGCTGGCTTCGCAACGTTGGTTCGCGGGCGTTTAATCGCAATGCGCTGTTGAAACGAATGCTGATTCAGGGCGCAAGCGGCGCCTGATAGCCTGGCGGCAGCAAGGTCAAAGGTGTTGGCGTGAACGTACTGGATTTCAATTCAGGCAGGTAGCAGTCCAAACGGCGACGGGAGCACTGGTTCGCAGATAATGGTATGTACAATCCTTTTCACGTGGCGGCTGAGCGTATCTCACTGTCGTGTCGTCAGCTAAACCGATAGAATACGCCGTTTCCAGGAAGCGACGATTTGTCTATGGGCGAAAAAACTCCCATCTATCCCCAGCACGTTGCAGCAGGCGCCAAAATTGTCGATTTTGGTGGCTGGGATATGCCCATTCATTACGGCTCCCAGATCGAAGAACATCATGCCATCAGGCAGCGGGTTGGGGTCTGTGATGTGTCACACATGACAGTGGTGGATGTTAGCGGCGACGATGCCGAGAAGTATCTGCTACACCTGATCTGTAATGATGTACGTCGGCTTGATGTTAACGGCAAGGCACTTTACAGCGGGATGCTGGATGAGCGCGGCGGTGTCCTCGACGATCTCATTGTCTATCGTGACGATCCGGGCTATCGGGTTGTGGTGAACTGTGCGACGCGCGAAAAGGATCTGAACTGGATGCGCGCACAGCTTGGTGATTTTGCCGTTGAGCTCACGGAGCAGCCGGCTCTGGCGATTCTTGCTGTACAGGGGCCGGCCAGCCTGACAAGTATTCCGCGGCTCGCCGAACTCGGCGCATTGCTTAAGCCTTTTACCAGCGCGAGACAGGGAGACTGGTTTGTTGCTCGAACAGGCTATACGGGGGAGGTGGGTCTGGAAGTGATCCTGCCTGGGCCAGATGCAGTACAACTCTGGTCTGAACTGATGGCGGCCGGGGTTACGCCGGTCGGGCTTGGTGCCAGGGATACGCTCCGGCTTGAAGCCGGGATGAATCTTTATGGTAGTGACATGGACGAAACCGTCACGCCTTTTGAATCCAACATGGCTTTTACCGTGGTACTTGAAGACCGTACCTTCGTGGGCGCACAAGCACTTCGGGCGCAGCTGGAAGAGGGTGTGGCTCGTGAGCTGATTGGGCTTTTGATGCTTGATCGTGGCGTGCTGAGGTCGCACTACCCGGTCTTTAGCGGTGAGGTGCAGGTAGGAGAGATTACCAGCGGCGCTTTTTCCCCAACGTTGGGTCACTCTGTAGCGCTGGCGAGAATAACTGCAGGCGAAGCAGGCCCGCTGACCGTGGAGATTCGTGGCAAAAAACTGCCTGTGTACCGCGTCAGGTTGCCGTTTGTACGTAACGGCAAAAGCGTATACAAGCTCATCGATAACATTGGTTGAGATAGCAAGAGGACTAAAAATGACTGATATCCCCGGAGACCTGAGATTTGCCGAATCCCATGAGTGGGTGAGGGTTGAAAGTGACGGTACCGTGACTGTTGGTATCTCGGATCACGCGCAGGATGCCCTGGGTGACGTGGTGTTTGTTGAATTGCCTGAACTGGATGCGCAGGTTGCAGCCAAAGGTGAGGCGGGCGTGGTGGAATCGGTGAAAGCCGCATCCGACATTTACGCGCCGATTGCAGGCACGATTATCGCGGTTAATGAGGTACTTGAGGACGCGCCTGAGACAGTCAACGAGTCGCCTTATGAACTTGGCTGGTTCTTTAAGATGAAGCCACGGGATCTGGCAGAACTGGAGGACTTGATGTCTCCTGCCGATTACGAGGCATTTTGCGAAAACGAAGACAACCACTAACCACTTCGCGAAAGGAAACAGGTGGTCCTCGCTGTGAACCGGGGTTCGCTGCCTGCTCTTTCTAACGGTATAGCGCAGGGGTGATGGCGGCGTGGCACCGAAAGGCATCCGGCATTGAACCACTGCCGCGTGGATTAGAGGATTGTTGCGTTAACGATCATAGATCGGTTCAGGCCGGGTGAGCGCCGGGTAACAGGATTAACCAGAGGTAGAAGTAATGTCATTTATCCCACACACGCCTGAAGACGTTAAAGTCATGCTCGACGTTATTGGCGTGGACTCTATTGAAACGCTGTTTGATGAGATTCCTGCTGCGCTGAAGACAGGTCGGCTGAACAACACACCGACTGCCATCTCCGAGATGGAGATGCTGCGACTGATGAACGAGCGCGCGGCAATGGACGAGGTTGCACTCTCCTTTATGGGTGCCGGTGCCTACCAGCATCACATCCCCAGTGCTGTCTGGGACCTGGTCGGCCGTGGTGAATTCATGACCGCGTACACGCCATACCAGGCAGAGGCGAGTCAGGGCACCCTGCAGGTGATTTACGAATTCCAGACGATGATTGCTCGCCTGACCGGTATGGATGTTTCCAACGCGTCCGTTTACGAGGGTGGTTCGGCATTGGCAGAAGCCGTACTTATGGCAGTTCGTGCGAACCGAAAGTCCAGGAGCCACACGATACTGTGCCCCAGCACCGTCCACCCCGGGTACATATCCGCTACCGAGAATATTGTCAGGAACCAGGGGCTTCACCTGGATATCCTGCCGTGGGATGAGTCGACCGGGATTGTTGATGTTGAGGCGATGATCGCCAGCGCTACCGGTGACTATGCCGCGGTAGTGATTCCTTACCCTAACTTCTTTGGCTGTATCGAGGCGGTGGATCGCATTACAGACTGGGCTCATGAGAAAGGTGCGCTGGTGATTGGCGTTGTTAATCCAACCGCACTGGCACTACTTCGTCCTCCGGGTGAATGGGGGCAGACTGGTGCGGACATTGTGGTAGGCGAAGGTCAACCGCTTGGCATCCCGGTATCATCAGGTGGCCCCTACTGTGGTTTTATGTGCTGCCGGAAAGAAATTGTCAGGCAGATGCCAGGCCGGATTATTGGCAAAACCGAAGATCTGGATGGCAAGACGGGTTTTGCCCTGACACTCCAGGCGCGCGAACAACACATCCGCCGTGCCAAGGCGACATCCAACATCTGTACTAACCAGGGCCTGCTGATGACAGCAGCTACTATCTACATGAGCCTCATGGGTGATGAGGGGCTGGCTTCGGTTGCCAGCCAGTGTCATCACGGTACTCGCACGCTGGTAGACGCCGTAACAGGTATTGATGGCGTGAGCCGTCGCTTCAGTTCGCCCGTTTTCCATGAGGTTGTCCTGCAACTGCCGGTCAAGGCGAGCGAGGTTGTCTACCGGATGTTTGACCGGGGAATCCTGGCAGGTTACGACCTGGGTCAGGTTACGCCATCACTCGAGAATTGTATGTTGACCAATGTGACTGAATGCAAGACGGCAGCTGATATCGAGCGATTTGCCCGCGAACTGGCAGCTGTCATAGGAGAACTGTAGTGTTGATTTTTGAGATCAGTAGTCCAGGCCGCGGTGCGCGTGCGCAGTACAAGGCAGAGACGCACGAGAGTGAAATTCCGGGCAACATGTTGAGGAAGGCGCCAGCAGGACTGCCCGAGGTGTCGGAACTCCAGGTTGTGCGCCACTATACCAACCTGTCCCGCAAGAACTTTTCTATCGACGGCCAGTTCTACCCGCTTGGCTCGTGCACGATGAAATATAACCCGCGTGGTGCGCATCGCGCGGCGAGCATTCCCGGATTCCTGAATCGTCATCCCCTTGCGCCGGAGCGCTTCAGCCAGGGTTTTCTTGCCTGTATGTTTGAACTGCAGGAATACCTCAAGGATGTCACGGGTATGCGTGCAGTCTCGCTCACGCCCATGGCCGGTGCCCAGGGCGAATTTGCCGGGGTTGCCATGATTCGCGCGTACCACGACAAGCGGGGCGACAGCGAGCGTACCGAGATCCTTATACCGAGCGCAGCGCACGGCACCAATCCCGCGACTGCGGTGATGTGTGGTTACAAGGTCCGAGAGGTTGAGGTGAACAAGGAAGGGGATGTTGACCTGGATGCATTGAAAGCAGCAGTTGGTCCCCAGACAGCCGGACTGATGATGACCAACCCCTCAACCTGCGGTGTGTTCGAACGCAAGGTAGAGGAGATTGCGGCCGTGGTGCATGATGCCGGCGGGCTGCTTTACTACGATGGCGCCAACCTCAATGCGATTCTTGGCAAGGTGCGACCGGGCGACATGGGGTTTGATGTGCTTCACATGAACCTTCACAAGACATTTGCAACGCCCCATGGTGGTGGTGGTCCTGGTGCTGGTCCAGTTGGGGTGGGGCCAAGGCTCGAGCCATTTATTCCCACACCGATTGTTGGTCGACGCCAGCAGGATGGCGGTGACTTCTACTACTGGATGGGGAAAGAAGAGATCCCGGATACCATTGGCAATCTGTCTGCGTTTATGGGGAACGCTGGCATTCTCCTGCGCGCCTATGCCTATGCCCGAATGCTTGGGCGTGAAGGCATGCATCGTGTCGGGGAGTACGCCACACTCAACGCCAACTACATGGCAAGGCGCCTGGAGCAGGCGGGGTTCAAGCTTGCCTACCCGTCCCGACGAGCTACACACGAGTTCATCGTAACGCTGTCAAGGGAGTCGAAAGAGCTTGGGGTTAATGCAATGGATTTTGCCAAGCGTCTGCTGGACTATGGCTACCATGCACCAACAACCTACTTCCCCCTGTTGATTCCGGAATGTCTGCTGATTGAACCGACTGAAACGGAAACCAGGGAAGAAATTGATGGTTTTGTCGCTGCCATGACGAGCATCCTTGAGGAGGCCAGGACCTGTCCCGAAAAGGTTCAGCAGGCACCGAGTACAATGCCAGTGAAACGCCTGGACGATGTAAAGGCAGCGCGGGATCTCGACCTGGTCCATTCCCGCGCCTAAAGAGGTCAGGGGACTACCGTGGAATACTTAAGCAGGTTGGTGAATTCTTCCAGCTGGTGATTGACTGCCGACATCATTAGCGGCAGTCGCGCCAGTTCCTGCTCTTCCGGGTTTTCCTGTATCAATACATTTTCTGCGCGTTCCAGCGTTTCCTGAAGGGCGGCAGCAGTTGTTGGCAAAAGGTGGGTCAGCACGCCAGCAAGGGCGTCATCCGGTGCCAGTAATTCGCGCATTGTCCTCACTTGAGCCGCCAGTGTTTCCCGCGAGGTTTGGCTGAACTCTGCATGTCCGCGGTCGGTGTCCACAATCAGGGCGGCCTGTTGGAAGCCATCCTGGGCCGCCAGCCGTGTTGCGTCGAGAATCGAGCCCAGCTGTTCTGCAGGTGAGCCTTCAGCTGTAGTCGCGAGGGCGCCCAGAGTCTCAACCCGACTGGTAAGGGCGTCGGCAATCAGGGAGAAGAGCTGTCGTCTTCGCGTAACCGCGTCCTGTTTGGTCTGGTCATCATCATCGAGATCGAGCACAAAATCTGTAATTGGTCGTTCGAACGCGTAGTACTCAAGCGGGTGATAGCCAAGGCTCACCTCGCCGGGGTCGGTAATGCCATGCTGACTTGCGACTGTGGCGAGATCGATGGTGAGTGTGGGGTCGTTTACGATTCCGCTTTCTGGATAACCATTAAGTGAGTCGATAAATCCCGGTTCGATGGGCCATGCGTCGACCTCAAACATCAACTCGGCGTCGGCACCAAACAGCGGCAGCACGCGCAGCGACGCAAATGCAAGGTGGGCATTCTGCCAGGCCGTTTGCAGCGCCTGTCTGCTTGCTTCGTCGGGCGCATCAACAAACGCCTGGGCTGCGGTGCGCAGGCTGGCATTGGTGAGCTTCACCGAAGCGAGCTGTGTGCGTACAAGATGGTCAACCTGACCTGAAATCTGCGCAACATCCGCGGGATTGAGGGTAATGCTCGTAACACTTGGCTGGGACTCTTTGGGCTCACTGCAACCGCTGAGGGCAATGCAGGCGATTGATGCCAGTATCAGTCGCGTAGCGAAATGATGGGCCATTTGCGTGCCTTGGCGATCTCTCGCAATCGTGGATCAGGGTCAACAGCTGTCGGGCGGTCGGCCAGCTCAAGCATGGGTAAATCGTTCCGCGAGTCAGAATAACAGTAACTGCCAGCTAGCGATTCGCCGGTAGATTCCAGCCATTCCCGGATACGTGTGACTTTTCCCTCGCGAAAACTGGGTACCCCGGCAATATTCCCGGTATATCTGCCGTCAATCATTTCGGGGATCGGAGCGATGAGCTGTGATATCCCAAACAGTTCGACGATTGGTGCCGTGATGAATTCGATGGTTGCTGTTACGACGAGCAGGTTGTCACCACGGCCGCGGTGAGACTCGATGAGTTCGATGGCGCGCCCAAGGATCTTTGGTTTGATTCGTTCATCGATAAACTGCGCACGCAGCGCCAGCAGGTCAGGGATGGGGTTTTTCGCCAGCACCGAACACGAGAATTGATAGTAGGCGTCGATATCCAGCTTGCCAGCCTTGTAATCCTCATAAAAGGCCGCGTTCATGGCGCGGTGTACAGCCGGATCTACGAGATTATGGTCGGCGACAAAGTCACCCCAGGCATGGTCACTGTCGATACCGATCAGCGTTTCGTCGAGATCAAAGATAGCAAGCGCCAATTGATGGTTCTCCGTAAAGGGGCGCTTTCACTTGATTGCCGTGCGCCAAGGATTCAGCGACAATGATTTCAAAGTCGCGATAACGCCGTCAACAAACATCGACATTATGTGACATCGAATAAGCTGTCGTCGTACAAGCTAACATCGACCAGGCTTAAAAGGCGTCGCCTCGCCGCCGTCATGTCACTGGCACCGGATTTTGCCTCGTTCCCGGTGTGCTATCGCGA
>CAYGNA010000007.1:0-4629 GCA_964351065.1 uncultured Pseudomonadales bacterium | reverse complement strand
CCGCCGTCATGTCACTGGCACCGGATTTTGCCTCGTTCCCGGTGTGCTATCGCGAACAGGCGAAGGCATGCGACTATGGAAACTAGGAACGTGACTTTTTCGGGTATTCCTTTTACAGGCACCGCATCAGGGGATTGAAGTTGATTGATTCGGACGGCTATCGACCGAATGTTGGAATTATAGTGGCCAACAATCTGGGCCAGGTTTTGTGGGCAAGACGTGTTGGGCAGCAAGACGCCTGGCAGTTTCCTCAGGGTGGCATCAAGGATAGGGAGAGCCCTGAAGAGGCGCTTTATCGCGAACTCAAGGAGGAGGTGGGGCTGATGCCTGAGGCAGTTGAGATCGTTGGTAGCACGCGTGGTTGGCTGCGATATAAGCTGCCCAGGCGTTTGTTGCGCCAGAATAACTCGAGCTTTGTTGGTCAGAAACAACGTTGGTTCCTGCTCCGGATGCTGGCTGAAGATGACGCCGTGTCTTTCGACCATTCGCCAACGCCGGAGTTCGACTTCTGGCAATGGGTGAGTTACTGGTACCCGCTGGGCCAGGTTGTGCCATTCAAGCGGGATGTTTACAGAAGGGCAATGAAGGAACTCGCTCCTTATGTGTCCAGGTGTCTCTCGCGCGAGTAGAGGTCCCAATGCTCGAAACGCTCCGCCGGGTTATTCAGGAGGTAAACGCCGCGCGCGACCTGCCAACGGCGCTCGATATCATTGTTGATCGCGTTCAGATTGCAATGGGAACAGAGGTCTGCACGGTTTATCTGCTTGACGAAGAACGGGGTAAGTATGTCTTCATGGCAACCCGTGGGCTCAATCGTGAGGCTGAAGGCAGGGTCACACTTGATCGTCATGAAGGCCTCGTAGGGCTGGTTGGCGAGCGGGCAGAACCGATAAACCTGGAAAACGCGCCTGCGCATCCTCGTTACCACTACGTCAAGGATGTTGGTGAAGATCCGTTTAATGCCTTCCTTGGGGTACCTATCATTCACCATCGCAAGGTGCTTGGCGTTCTCATTGTGCAGCAGAAGGCGGCGCGGCGGTTTGACGAGGGTGAAGAAGCTTTCATGATCACGCTCTCCGCCCAACTGGCGGGCGTAATAGCGCACGCCAGGGCGACAGGCGCGCTGCGGATGACGGCAGAGAAAGACTCGCTGCCCGCGAGTCGCTTCGCCGGCAAGGCCGGTTCTCCCGGAGTGTCGATTGGCACGGCGGTAGTTGTTTTTCCTGAGGCTGATATCCACACCGTGCCAGAGAGACCGGCGGTTGATATTCAGGGAGAGATAAGCCAGCTGCGCCTTGCCGTTGAGGAAACCCGGGCAGAAATACGGCACATGTCGGAGAAACTGAGCGATCGTTTACGTCCGGAAGAGCTGGGGCTGTTTGAGGCTTATGTCCACATGCTGGACGACACAGCCATTACCGGTGAGGTTGTCGCCCTGATTGAAGGTGGGCTCTGGGTGCAGAGTGCGTTGCGTCGCGTGATAGAAACGCATGTGGAGAGTTTTCAGGCGATGGAAGATGCCTATATGCGGGAGCGAGGCAGTGATGTGCATGACTTGGGTGCACGGGTCCTGGCCAAGCTACAGTCCAGGGAAGAAAAACGCAGGTCCTATCCGAAAGACACCATCCTGGTTGCAGAAGATTTGACGCCAGGCATGGTTATTGAGGTCCCGCGAGAGTGCCTGAAGGGGTTGGTATCTGTTAAAGGCTCGCCAAGTTCCCATGTTGCCATTCTCGCGCGGGCGATGGATTTGCCCACGGTTGTTGGCGTGGAAGACTTGCCGGTATCCCTCGTTGAAGACAAGCCGATTGTTGTTGATGGCTTCCAGGGAATTGTTATCACCCATCCCAGTCCGGAACAAATATCTCTCTATCGAGAGGTTGTTCGCCAGGAAGTTGAGCTCAACAAGGGACTCGAAGGGCTCAAAGACGAAAAGTGTATAACGCCGGACGGACACCGGGTTCTACTCTGGGTAAACACCGGTCTCATGGCTGATGTTGCGCTTTCGCTTGATCGTGGTGCTGAAGGCGTGGGTCTGTATCGCACCGAGATACACTTCATGATGAACGACCGGTTTCCGACAGAAGAGGAACAACGCCTTATTTACAGGGAGCACCTGAAGGCGTTTGCGCCGAGGCCGGTCACCATGCGCACACTGGACATCGGTGGAGACAAATCGCTGCCCTATTTCCCGATTCAGGAAGAAAACCCGTTCTTGGGTTGGCGCGGCGTCCGCATCAGTCTTGATCATCCTGAACTGTTCCTGTCCCAGGTTCGGGCAATGATAAGGGCGAATGAGGGCATTGATGCCTACCTTCGCATCATGGTCCCGATGGTCAGTAGCGTGGCTGAGGTTGACGAGGTTCAGCGCCTGATTAGCCAGTGCTACCGGGAGCTCGTTGAGGAAGGGGTCGAAGTTGAGATGCCTGATGTCGGCGTGATGATCGAGATACCGGCTGCCGTCTACCAGGCCCGTGACATCATTAAGCGAGTCGACTTTCTATCAGTGGGCAGTAATGACCTGATTCAGTATATGTTGGCGGTGGACAGGAATAACGCGCGGGTAGCTGAGCTTTACCAGGAGTTTCACCCGGCTGTGCTGCACGCGCTACGGGATGTGGTTAACGCGGCGCACGCGGAGAAGAAATACCTGGGAATCTGCGGTGAAATGGCGGGCAATCCGACAGCTGCGGTGCTGCTCATGGCGATGGGTTTTGATGTGCTCTCCATGAACTCAACCAATCTGCTGATGGTGAAAGCCGTGTTGCGGTCCATTGAAATGGCAAAAGCCAGGCGAATCCTGGCGAAGGTACTAAAGATGGATAATGCCTTTTTGATCCGGAACTATGTGGAAGAGCAGATGCGTAAGGCCGGGCTTGGTCAGATTGTGCGTACGAAGGCCATTTAATACTGGGCTGCTGAAAAATCCGGCCCGCCAGCGCACCTGTTACCCATTCAGCAAAAAGTGATGAGTCTTGTCCGGCTCGCCCATGGGCCCAAAGTTGCGCTCCTCGAACTCGATACTGCCGTCAACCTTCATTCGAACCACAGTCGATGCACTGGTGCCGTAGGTTTCTGTTGCAATAAAGCGCTGTGAGAATGGGCTACCGTCGCCCTCGCAGGACAAAAGCTCGAACAGGGACTCGCGGGGAAATGCCGCCGGCGAGAGACTAATGAATTGGCGACGTCCCTCAATCACTTTCGGCCAGTCACAATCCAGCAACTGGTTTGAGAGCCCGTAGAAACCACTCGCCAGGGGCCGTATTTTGTTCTCCCGGTTGCTGTAATAGGTGGTTTCGGCGCCGTCACTCAGGATCAGGTTAAACCCACGAAACTCATTGGGTTTCTGGGCGACGCCGTCGAGATACTCAGCCGGTGTCAGATCGGAGGTCAAAAAACCTGCAGTCAACTCGCCCCGGGAGAGTGGTGGCAGGGGATCTGGCGGATCTTCCCGGAAGTTGGTCACGGCTGCAAAACGCCCATTCCGCGTGACGCCAAGCCAGGTTCCGCCAGCCTGCAGATCGCGACCAGCCAGTACCTGTGGGTAGTCCTGCCAGAAGCCTGCCTGGGCGGTTGGCCGTGCATAATGTTCGTCCCGGTTGGCAGCGACGACCAGCAGGTGGTCGTCATCGGGTCTGACGGCGATGAAAACAAGGCACATGGCAAAAGGTTTGTATGATCGCGGGATGAAAAGTTTATCAGAGTCGCAACATCCGGGATAATGCGCCTTTCCTCCCGGCATACCGATATGTGGAATTACCCGGATATAGATCCGATTGCAATCAGCCTAGGCCCAATCAGCATTCACTGGTACGCACTCAGTTACATGGTTGGTATCTCTATCACCTGGTGGCTGGTGGGCTATCGTGCGCGGCATCGCGCGGATCTGGACTGGAATGCCGAGCAGATTTCAGATCTCGTCTTTTATGGCGTGCTGGGCGTTATTGTGGGCGGCCGCCTCGGCTATGTGCTCTTTTACAACCTGTCCACGCTGGCCGAGGATCCACTGGCGTTGTTTCGCATCTGGGAAGGTGGCATGTCTTTTCACGGTGGTATGCTGGGGGTGCTGGCGGGTATGTACCTGTACGCGCGCTGGCACGGCAGGACCTTCTTCCAGATTACTGACTACATTGCACCTGCCATACCCATCGCCCTTGGCTGCGGGAGACTCGGGAATTTTGCCAACGGAGAGTTGCCCGGTCGAATCACGGATGTTCCCTGGGCGCTCGTTTATCCAGGCGACGTGGTTGGCAGACATCCGTCGTCGCTCTACCAGTTTGTGCTGGAGGGTCTTGTCCTGTTTGCGTTGATGTGGGTTTACAGCAATCGGCCGCGCCCGACCATGGCCGTTTCCGGCCTGTTTCTGCTAGGGTACGGCAGTCTCCGGATCGTCGCGGAATTTTTCCGGGAGCCAGATGCCCATATTGGTTTTATTGCCTGGGGCTGGGTAACAGTTGGGCAGACCCTGTCGTTGCCAATGGCGCTTGCCGGGGCGGTCTTGATGGTGTTTGCCTACAGTCGACCGGTATCAGGCGTATCATTGGGTGCGATTGCGCCAGGGCCGGCCGCACCTGAGCCGGCCACACCTAAGCCGGCCACACCTAAGCCGGCCACACCTAAGCCGGCCAC
>CAYGNA010000006.1:25417-33219 GCA_964351065.1 uncultured Pseudomonadales bacterium | reverse complement strand
GTTGCCAGGCGTGCCTCAACAACGCTGATTTCAAACTGGAATGTCACGCCTGCCAGCGGATGGTTCGCATCCACCGTGATACCGTCTTCGGTCACTTCGACAACCTTCACCACCTCAGCTGCGGCACCCGAGCCCACCTGAAAAATCATGCCAGGCTCAACGGAATCAACGTTGGCGTTGATCATGTCCCTGGCAATGGTCCGAATCAGCGCACGCTGCGGCAGGCCATAAGCATCTTCCGGTGCAATGGTGACGCTAAACTCATCACCTGTTTCCCGGCCAACCAAAGCCCGCTCCAGGCCTGGCATCATGCGGCCATCTCCTTCCACAAACCATAACGCCTCACCACCCGCAGAGCTGTCCACAACCTCATTGGCCGCGTTGCGCAGGACATAGTCAAATTTGTAGAAGCGTGGTTCGGGCATGGCTAAAAGCTTATCACATCCTGCCAGCCTGACCGCTGCGCAGACCAGCCAAGATAACTGACGTCGGGGCTTCGAAGCGGCTGCCCCGCGAGACGCATCGCAACCGCCTCGCGCAACATCTCCCCCGCCGCCGTAACACTCTCGTAGCAAAAGTTCTGGTCAAAAATTTCGGGATAGACCAGTCTGTTTGGCACAACGGGCAGCGCGCCTGCCGCCACCGCCTCAAGAACAGCCAGCCCCTGGAATTCGTGATGCGCTGTGGACAGCACCACATCACTTTCAGCCAGCAGTGCCAGATACTCGTTGCGCGGCAAAAACCCCCTCGCCCCTTCAATGCCTGCGCTACCCAGTAACTCGAGGCACCGGGAGAGCGCTTCTGGCACCTGCCTGAACTGTTGTCCTACCAGGTGAAATCTGAACTGACGGGTATGGGACAACAGACCTGTCAGTACTTCAAGCAATACCTCTGGACCCTTGTCGTACTCCCAACGATGATTCCAGAGAATCGTCAACAATTGGTCACGACGTGGCCCAACCGGGCTGATTTCAGGGCGCAATGGTACCGGCAACACCTGGCTCATGGAGTCAAGGCGCGTCATCACGTCCCCTGGTACGTGATCCGGCATTTTGGCCAACAGAGATTCAGCGCCAATCAGAAACGTCGACCTGTTGTACGCCGAGTTGAACACAATCCGGTCGGCTGCAAGCGCAGTGTAGATACTTGTTATCTGCCGCTCGACCTGTTGCGATTGAGGTGTGCTGCCGGGATAAACGAACTGGTTTTCATGAAAGTAGACGACTGTCGGCACCAAACCGATGGTTGGCAACATACCTCGCAATGCAGCCAGGTCTGTCATCGAGGTTGCGAGAACCAGATCGAACGGCGAGCGCAACCTTGGATCAGCGGCGAGCGTCAGGCTGTTACCGCGGAAACGCCAGCTGAAATGCCGGGCTGGTAACGTCACCACCTCGAAGGTATGCTCCGCAAAGGCGTCGACGAGCCCCTCCCGCCAGTACTGGTGGCTCAGGGCATCATAAGGCGATAACAACAAAATCTTCATATGGGAAGCATACCGGGTCATGACAGGTATAGTAATTATTGGTGCCGGACAGGCAGCAGGACAGGCAGCGGCGAGCCTTCGACAGGAAGGTTACGAGGGAGTCATCACCATCTATGGCGACGAGGCACATCCACCCTACCAGCGACCACCGCTGTCAAAGCAATACCTGTCACGGGAACACGGGCTTGAGAAAGTCTATCTTCGTCCCGAAAAATTTTACAAAGACAAGTTAATTAGTCTGCACACCGGCGTACATGTGACTGCAATTGACCGGCAAGCTCACACGGTGACCACCGACAGTGGGGAGCAAACCCCCTACAGCAAGTTACTGATTGCAACCGGCAGCCGACCACGGCAGTTGAATATTGCCGGTAGTGACCTGTCCGGCATTTTCTACCTGCGCAGCATCGCTGACGTCGATGCGATTGCCGCCGCCATGGACACGGCCAGGCGAGTTGTTATTGTCGGTGGTGGATACATCGGGCTGGAAGTCGCCTCGGTGGCGGTCACACGCGGACTCGAAGTCAGCGTGCTCGAGATGGAAGACCGTATCCTGCAGCGTGTCACCACACCAGAAATGAGCGCCTATTATGATCAGCTGCACCGCGCCCGTGGCGTCAACATATTAACCAACACACTGGTCAGCGGATTTGCCGGCGACGGCAGCGTGACCCATGTCCTCTGCGGTGAGCAGAGCATCCCTGCTGACCTCGTCATCGTTGGCATCGGCATTGTCCCCAACATAGAAGTTGCGGCAGAGGCAGGCATTGAAATAGACAACGGAATTGTTGTCGATGATCATTGCCGAACATCCGACCCGGATATCTATGCTGCTGGCGACTGTACCAATCATCCCAATCCAATACTTGGTCGCAGGCTGCGTCTTGAATCGGTCCCTAACGCCATGGAGCAGGCGCGAGTTGCGGTTAACAACATGCTGGGCGGAGACAAGGTCTATGCTTCAATTCCCTGGTTCTGGTCAGATCAGTACGAGCTGAAACTGCAGATGGTCGGCTTCTCTGGTGATGGAGACACCCAGGTGGTTCGCGGTGACATGGCAGCAAACCAGTTCGCAGTCTTTTACCTGAAGGACGGTGCTGTTGTCGCGGTGGATGCTGTCAACAGTCCGCGGGAATTTATGGTGTGCAAACAACTTTATGGCAAGCAGGTTGATGCGCAGGCGCTCGCTGACCCGGAAACAGATCTAAAGTCACTCCTGACGTAGCTGCCGAGTACTGTGCGGCATAGCCTTATACTGGACAACGTTTCCAAGTCGTTTGGAAGCAACAAGGCCGTTCGCAACATTTCCGCTGAGATTCCGGAAGGTAGTATCTATGGCTTTATTGGCCCAAACGGTGCTGGCAAGACCACAACCATACGAATGATCATGAGCATCCTGTACCCGGACAGCGGCTATTTGTCCGTGCTGGGTCAGGCGCCGGAATCTGTCAAAGACCGTCTTGGTTACCTGCCGGAAGAAAAAGGTCTCTACAGGAAGATGAAGACTGCCGAACTGGTGGCCTACTTCGGGCGCCTCAAAGGCATGTCAAGGTCACTGGCGCGGAGTCGCGCGCGTGAACTCCTGCACACCTTTGGGCTTGGTCATTGCATTGATCTGCGCTGTGATACGCTTTCCAAAGGCATGGGACAGAAGGTGCAGATCATCTCCACACTGATCCATGAACCCGAACTGGTCATTCTGGACGAACCCTTCTCTGGCCTGGATCCCATAAACGTTGAGACCGTCCGGGGAGTTATCCTTGATCTGAAAAGACAGGGTCGAACCGTTATATTCTCAACCCATGTGATGGAGCAGGCAGAACAGATATGTGACTCGATTTTGCTGATCAGCCATGGTGAAAAACTACTGGACGGCACCGTTGCCGAGTTAAAGAGTACCGCTTCACCTACCATCTCGATTGAGTACGACGGCGAACCTGTCGATCTTGGCAGGCTACCCGGCGTCGTGCGGGTCAACGACATGGGTCGGGCAGCAGAACTGACAATCTCGCCGGGAGCAGACAGTCAGCTGATCCTCAAAACACTCGTTAGCACAATGACCATTCAGAAGTTCGCGCTGAAAGAACCCTCACTGCACGAAATTTTTGTCCGTACCGTCAAAGAGTCGCCTGAATGAACCGGTCGATGCTGATTGCCCAACGCGAGTTCCTTGAAAACGTTCGCACCAAAGGGTTCTGGATTGGGATACTGATGCTTCCTCTTATGCTGGTAATGGTCGCCATTGTTCCGCTGCTTGTTGAATCTACCAGTGAACCAAAAAGATACGTGGTGATAGACCAGTCCGGCTGGCTTGATCCTGTGGTACAGCAACAGATAGACGCTGATGACTTTGCCGCTTTCCTCATCCAAATCCGCGACTACCCGGGTCATTCCGAATTGCCTGAAGCGTTCAGATCCTTCAACGCCTTGCTGCAATCCCTGACGACAACGCAGATACATGCAGTCGCATTTCGAATCCAGGCAATTCTTCAGTTCAGCGCGGCTTATGATCATGTCGCTCTGCCCGACGCTGCGCTGCTGTACATCGAGCAATATGGCACGCAGATGGCAAACTGGTGGCAAGCCCTGCCAGCAGAACAGAAAGCGGCCTGGTCGCCGGCAATTTCCCGCAACCAGTTCGTCAGGGTTGACGAGGCCGAGTTCTCTGACCTTAATGCCGCGCTCGCGAGTGGCAAACTCTTTGCCTATTTTGTCATTGGCCCAACGCCCGTCCAATCCAGCGATGGATCAAGGTACGTCTCCAACAACCTGACTGACCGTGACCTGGTTAGCTGGTTTAGTGCCTACGTCAGCCGACACATCCGGGCAGAGCGTCTGCGCCAGGAAGATCTCACCAGCGAAGTCGCCGAATGGATTAGCGAACCTATCGACTTTGAAGGTTTACACCTTGATCCGGATGGTGCCGAGAAGGAGGTTGCAGCCCAGGATGTCATCCGCCAGTGGACACCTGTGGTATTCGTTTACCTGCTCTGGATATCAATCCTGATCAATACCCAAATGCTGCTTACCAACACTATCGAGGAGAAATCCAACAAACTGATTGAGGTTCTGCTCTCCTCGGTCTCTCCGATTGCCCTGATGGCCGGCAAGATTGTTGGTATTGCGGGAACCGGGCTGACGATTATTTTTGCCTGGGCTTTGATGGCGCTGGCATTTTTCCTGGTGCTGCCGGGGCTTGTCGGGATCGAGTTACCATTTGAGATTGACGGTGTGCTTGGCGACCCACTTCTGCTGGGATCTTTCCTCGTGTATTTTATTCTGGGCTACCTGCTATATGCAGCGCTGCTCGTTGGGTTGGGGTCAATCTGCAACAACCTGAAAGAGGCCCAGAACCTGATGCTCCCGGTACAACTGGTGCAGATGGTGCCCATCTTTGTGATGGTGCCGATTGGACGGGACCCCAACGGAGCGCTGGCCCAGGCACTCTCCTGGTTTCCGCCGCTGACCCCTTTTGTCATGATGAACCGCGCAGCGGCACCACCTTCCATGACGGAGTACATCCTGACAACACTGTTACTTATTGTTTCGATCGCTGTCGCTCTCTGGTTTGCCGCAAAGATCTTCAGGATCGGCATTCTGCTGACGGGCAAGCCACCAGGTATTGTCGAAATATTTCGCTGGTTGCGGGCACCCACCGTATAATCCCGGCATGCCAGAAATTATATCCGCGAACAGCATCCGTGATGCCCACGCCAGGATTGCCCCCGATATTGTGCAGACACCTGTCACGCACTCATCAACGCTATCGGCAATCTGTGGTGTCGAAACCTTGTTCAAACTTGAAAACCTGCAAATGACTGGTTCGTTCAAGGAACGGGGTGCTTTGAACCGCCTGCTGGCGCTGAACGACGCCGAGCGCAAACGAGGTGTTATTGCAGCAAGCGCCGGCAATCACGCACAGGCAGTCGCGTACCACGCCAGCCGACTCGGTATCTCGGCCAAAATTGTCATGCCACGCTTCTCTCCCCTCGTAAAAATCCGCTCCACCCGTCACTGGGGTGCGGAAGTGATTCTCGAGGGCAATAACTTTGACGAGGCATACCAGCATTCACAAAGTATCGTCGCCGACGAGAATCGCGTTTACCTGCACCCATTTGACGACCCGGGTGTCATCGAGGGGCAAGGCACTGTGGCGCACGAGATCCTCGAAAGCCGTTTTGGCGACGACATTGATGCCATCCTGGTCTCTGTTGGCGGTGGTGGTCTCATCGCCGGTGTTGCAACCTACATTAAGGAAACCCGACCTGGCATAAAGGTGATTGGTGTGGAGGAAGCAACCTGTGACGCCATGGCCCAATCCCGTCGTGCCGGACACGTGGTTGAACTGGGTGCGGCACCAATCATTGCAGATGGCATTGCAGTCAGAAAAGTTTCGGCTCGAAATCTCGCCACGGTAAATCGCTACGTCGACGACCTGGTGAGTGTCACCTCGGACGAAATTGCGAATGCGATCATGTTGATGCTGGAAATTGAGAAAACTGTCATTGAAGGCGCAGCAGCGGTCACACTCGCGGCACTACTTAATAATCGCCTGCCGGGTCTGGCTGGCAAAAACGTGGTGTCAGTCATCAGCGGCGGCAACATTGATGTCAATTTTCTGGCGAAGATTATCAACCGGGGCCTGGCATTTGATGGCCGGATTGTAAAACTCGATTCTGTGATCCTGGACCGACCGGGCGCCCTGGAAGAAATGTTGGGGGTGTTTCGGGCCAGCGGCGCCAATGTACTGGAGATCAGCCACCATCGCTATGCCAGCGACGCGCCCATTGGCCAGATTGATGTTTCAGTGACGGTTGAAACCAGGGACAAGGCCCATATTGAAGAGTTGAGAGCGCTGCTGGGCGCGCGCGGATACCCGGTTAAGGCGCGTTTACGATAAATCGAATCTTGCCAAACTGCAGCAGATCCCTGTCCTTGAGCTTCGTCTCCTCGATTCTTTCCCCGTTGACATAAGTCCCGTTCACAGACCCAAGGTCTCGCAGCACCAGGCCATCGTCCATCAGTTCCAACTCCGCATGTTTGCGCGAGAGTGCAGGTTCAAGAATAGACAGGTCGCACTCAAGTGCCCGGCCAATTTCTATCTTGTCGACAACGGCAATAATCTGACCCTTCTCCGGCCCTGAGTCGGCGACAAGCGACCAACAACCCTGCCCCATTTCCATGAGCGCAGTGCCTGACAGGACCAGGGTTTTTGAACTGCTATCTTCAACAATCTCCAGTTCAACCCCGCCAACGGTAACCACATCACCAACCCCAAGCGTCACTGGACCGGAAATTTTTGCGCCATTAACCAGCGTGCCCGTTGCTGTGTTCACATCGGTAATCGTAACCAGTTCGCCTTCAACCTTCAGGTCGGCGTGAAAGCCGTTAACACCGGTTTCGTCGACAACAATGTCATTGACCTCACCTTTGCCAATTGTCTTCCCCGGCGCAACCAGCGCTACCGGTTCAGAACGACCGTCCCTGAACTGAATCTTCAACATGGCAGGTCCTTTCGATGTGATTTCAATAAGTTAGTGTCGAATGCTCACTTAGATTACAGCCCATGGGGTAATTTGTACAGCAACGAAAACGGCAGTACACTTGGGCGATGGAAACATCCACAAAATTGCGTGCCTTCTGGCGCGAATGGCGAACGCTGCTGATCTTTCTGTTTGTTATGGTGCTCTTCAGATCAGCCATTGCAGACTGGAACCAGGTCCCGTCCGGGTCGATGAAACCGACCATACTTGAGGGCGACCGCGTGGTCGTGAATAAGCTGGCCTACGACCTCAAGGTTCCTTTCACTACCTGGCACGTCGCTGAATGGGACAACCCCAGTCGCGGCGAGATTGTGACGTTTTACTCTCCTAGAGATGAAAAGCTGCTCATCAAACGCGTCATCGGCATTCCCGGTGACATGATCAAGATGCGCAATAATCAACTCTATATCAATGACGAACCAGCCACATACAGCCAACTCGATGATGAAATTGTCGATCAGTTGGACATCTACCAGCGGCGCCATCATCACTTCTTTTTTGAAAAGATCGACGATGTTATTCACCCGGTCATGATGCGTCCTGCGCTACCTAACAACAGCAACAGTTTTGGCCCGGTCGAAATTCCAGTGGGCAAATACCTGATGCTCGGCGACAACCGGGACAACAGTGCTGACTCCCGGGTTATTGGACTTGTTGATCGCAGCCGAATTACCGGGCGAGCCCATACGATTGCGTTTTCAGTTGACTACGACAGCTACTACCTGCCCAGGCCAGACCGCTTTATCCGTCCTTTGAATTAATGTCTGAATCAG
>CAYGNA010000006.1:10029-25317 GCA_964351065.1 uncultured Pseudomonadales bacterium | reverse complement strand
CTGAATCAGTTTCTGCCAGGGAACCGGATTTATCGAGCTCCTCCAGTTGATCCAGCAGGCTGCCTTTTACAGGCCGCCTGAACAGTCGGATCAGGAAAGACAACACAAAACCCAGGATCATCATGCCGACGACAAAGGCAATGGAGAACAGCAAGAAGACCCAGATAACTTCTGTCTCAACCTTGAAGTACCTGACGGCCACAAAAACAAATGCAGCCGCAAAGAAACTGCCGGAGACAAACCGCCGAATCAGGGGATCTTTATAAAGGCGGGCCAGCATGGTTGGCGTTAAAGAATCTCCAGTAATTCAACATCAAAAATCAGCACGGAGTTTGGTGGAATGCCACCAGTACCGCCTGGGCCATAGCCCAGTTCAGGCGGAATATAGAGGCGAATCTTCCCGCCTTTACTGACCAGCTGTAACCCTTCTGTCCAGCCGGCTATCACCTGGTTCAGTCCAAACTCGGCGGGCTGGCCGCGCTGCCTGGAACTGTCGAAGATACTGCCATCCGTCAGCTTCCCGTCATAATGAACGCGAACTTTACTGGCTGGTGTGGGACGGTTTCCCAGTCCTTCTTCAATGATTTCATACTGGAGACCCGATGCCGTGGTCTTGATTCCGGGCTTCTTCGCATTCTCAGCCATATATTCAGATGCGGCAGCCAGATTGGAAGCGGCGGCCTGATTCTGGGCAACCTCAGCAGCCTCCTGGCGTCGCTGCTGGTTCGCCTGGATCTCGGCGATGACCGCCTGCTGCTGCGCCTGGTCGAGAGCCGGGTACTGCCCGGCCAGCGAATCGCGCATGCCCTTGACCAGGCTCTCAAGATCTACTTCCTCGTTGCCGCCATCTTTCAGCATATTGCCAAACGAGTAGCCGAAAAAATAACCCAGGTCCTTTTCCAGACCATCTGCTGATTCTTCAGCCCAGGCTATGTTAGAAACCATCACAAGAGTTGCAATCAAGCCATTGACTATATTGAACTTTTTCATCATTTTCCTGTTTCAACCAAAAGCAAGTCGCACATTATCGCATAAGCGTTGTCAAAACCGCCAAATCCTTGATTAAAAACCCGAAGGGCATCTAAACTAACCGTTGGAACAAAGGCACTGAAGTCCTATGAATGTATTTGCAAGAATTTGGTTACTGGCCAGCCTTACCCTGCTTGCTATTGTCCCCGTGCAAGCCACTGTTACCGCAAGCGAACCTGCCGAACCAGTCGCGGCAGAACTGCTGGAACCCTTGCCGGTACATGCCAATACCACCCGCAATATTGTCGATGCGCTGGCGAGTCGACACTACGTGGATACGCTGCTGGATGATGCACTGTCGGAAAAAATATTCGACGGCTACATTGATGACCTGGACCCAGCAAAAAGCTACTTGCTTGCCTCCGACATTGCGGAGTTCCAGCAATACCGCCATACCCTGGACAACTTGCTCCGCCGTGGTGATGTTGGACCCGCCTACGAGATGTTCAACCGATACCATCTAAGAGTCATCGACCGATTTGAGTGGATTGTTGCGCTGCTGGAGAAAGGCGTCGACCAGTTCGACTTCACCATCGACGAATCACTGCCGCTGGAGCGCAAGGATGCTCCCTGGGCAACCGAAATGGCAGAACTGGACGACCTGTGGCGCAAGCGCATCAAACATGCGGTGCTGAACCTCCGCCTTGCAAAAAAGGAACCAGATGAAATTGGCGAGCTACTGCTCAAGCGATACCAGAATCGCCTGGCCCGCACACTGCAGACCAACAGCGAAGACGTTTACCAGCTGTATATGAATTCTTTCACGCGTACCTACGATCCCCACACCCAGTATTTTTCTCCACGTACCAGCGAAAACTTCAATATCAACATGAGCTTGTCACTGGAGGGCATTGGGGCGGTGCTCCAGCGTGAAGATGAATACACAAAAGTCGTCAGCATCGTACCAGCAGGTCCAGCCGACAAATCCAAGAACCTGTTCCCCAACGACAAGATTATTGCTGTTGCCCAGGGAGAGGACGGTGACATGGTCGATGTTATTGGCTGGCGCCTTGATGAGGTCGTACAGCTGATACGCGGCAAGAAAGACACAGTGGTAAAGCTGAACATTATTCCCGCAGGGAACGAGGCAGCAGAACCCAGGGTTATCAACATTACTCGCAACACAGTGAAACTCGAGGAGCAGAGCGCTCACTCAGAGGTCATTGAGGTCGAGCAGTTTGGCGCAAAACACAAGATTGGCATCATCAACATACCAACCTTTTACATCGATTTTCAGGCCTACCAACAGGGTGACAAAGATTTTAAGAGCACCACGCGTGACGTCGCCAATCTGTTGGAAGAGCTAAAGCAGCAGGAAGTTGATGGCGTTGTGATCGACCTCCGCGACAATGGCGGCGGTTCACTGCAAGAAGCGCGAACATTGACCGGCCTCTTTATTGATCGCGGCCCAACCGTACAAATCAGGAGCAAGAGCAATCGCGTCGATATCCTGAACGATCGCGATATCCGCACGCTTTATGACGGTCCGCTCGCGGTGCTGGTGAATCGCCTTTCCGCCTCCGCATCAGAGATTTTTGCCGGTGCGATTCAGGACTATGAGCGCGGCATCATCATTGGCAGCCAGACCTTTGGCAAGGGCACAGTACAGTCACTGTTACCCCTTAATCGTGGCCAGTTGAAGATGACCCAGGCCAAGTTTTACCGCATCAGCGGAGAGAGCACACAGCACAAGGGAATCATTCCGGATATTGCCTACCCGTCGGACTATGATCCGGAAACAATTGGCGAAAGTACGCTGGATGATCCCCTGCCCTGGGACACGATTGCACCAACCGGCTTTCGCACCAAACAGTCGGTCGCCCATCTGATACCCGATCTACGCACCCTGCACGATTCAAGGGTGGCTGATGACCCCGATTTTGATTACGTACGGGAAACCATGGCCTACCGGCAGAAAAAGGCCGCGGAAAAGTCCATTAGCCTGAACGAGGCGACGCGAGTTGCAGAAAAGGACAAAGACGACGCTTTCTGGTTGGCACTGGAGAATCGCAAACGCCTGGCGCATGGCCTGGCCGCCATCTCATCGCTTGATGAACTCAACCCTGAGCGCGAACCGGCCGTCGCGAGTAATGTCCAGCCAGGTGCTGGCTCAGGCGCAGTTCTGGCACCAACTGCCGAGGGTGTTGATGGTGCAGGTGTTGAAGGTGCAGGTGCTGACAGCGACAGTGCAAACGAGAGCGAAGTGATGACCGGCAACGAGATGGCAGGTCACACGGAACTGGATCCTGTGGTAAAACCGCAAGGTGCTGAAAGCGAGCCAGAGACAAGCCCGGTAATTGATACGATCGATGAAACAGACGCATATCTGGTGGAATCCAGCCATATTTTGCTGGACTACATCAGCCTGACCAACAGGACCGCTGCAAAGAAGGCTGAGGCTCACCAGATTTAGTAACCGTGCGGCGGCCTTTGCCGCCGCGCCTAACGGTTTGCCTGGTCTTTCTCCACCACGTCAAAAGCGTGCTGGATTTCCTTGAACTTGTCTTCAGCTGAAGCTGCAAACTCCGGTGCCATACCGCGGGCCTGAATCCTGTCGGGATGATATTCCATCGCCAGCTTGCGGTACCGCTTCTTGACCAACGCAAGGTCGTCACCCCGCACAGACCCGAGTATCGCATAGTACCGCTCCACGTCGTCCGGCACGCCCGTCAGCCGGCCCTTGATTTGACGATATTCCTCTTCCACTCCAAACAGATTTACGGCGGACCTGATCATCTGTTCTTCCAAATGGTGAACATCACCATCTGCATAAGCCACCATCATCAGCAACTCAATCACTGAAGCCAGTACCTCGGGCGAGTCACCAAATTCTTCAGCCAACTGGCTGGCAAAATCCTCGAATTGCTGTGGCGAATCTTTCGCCGCATTAAAAATCCTGATCGCAAGCTGGCGCGCCGGCGGCGTCAATTTGAAGTTGTCAGTCATCATGCGGTCAATGAGGTCAACTTCCTGCTGTGTGACCACACCGTCAGCCTTGGCAAGTTTACCGAGCATGGAAAACACGGCAGTAAAGTAGATACTCTGTTTTTGCTCCAACCGGCTGAAGCCAAAATTGACGCCGCCGCCTCTGCCATCCAGTGTCGTATGCCCAAGCACAGCGCCAAGTACGGCGCCAATTGGACCGCCAAAGACGAACCCGAGTCCACCGCCCAGGATTTTGCCAATCCAACTCAAGCGGGTTCTCCTCCCATTCGACCTAGTAGCTCAGCCGTTTTCTCGCGCATTAGTGCCTCATTACCCCGGGACTCCACGTTAAGCCTGACGACCGGTTCCGTATTGGACATACGGACGTTAAAACGCCAGTCGGCAAATGCCATGCTAAGTCCATCCGTAAAGTCGATATTTTCTGCCAGCGGCGCATAGTCCGCCTGGATTTCCTTCAGGAGCGCGGCAGGATCTTCTATCCGCCGGTTGATCTCACCACTGGCCGGGAACAGTGCCATGCGCTCGTCTACCAGCGCTGACAGGGGCTTGCCCGCCGCTGACATCAGCCCGCTGACCAGCAGCCACGGCACCATGCCACTATCGCAGAAGGCAAAGTCACGGAAATAGTGATGTGCGCTCATCTCGCCACCATACACCGCGTTCTCAAGTCGCATACGTTCCTTGATAAATGCATGTCCGGTCTTGCTAAGTACCGGCACTCCACCCAGCGACTCAACAATATCTATCGTATTCCAGGTGAGGCGGGGATCATGCACAATTTTTTCGCCCGACTGGCGCGCCAGAAAGGCAGCCGCCAGGAGCCCAACAATGTAGTAGCCTTCAATAAAACGACCGTTTTCATCGAAGAAGAAACACCGATCAAAATCGCCATCCCAGGCGATCCCCATATCCGCGCCCATGTTATTAATGGCGCTGATTGTTGGTTCACGATTTTCAACGAGCAGCGGATTCGGCACACCATTAGGGAAATTTCCATCCGCTTCATGATGGACTTTTTCGAACTGAAACGGCAGGAATGGCTCAAGCCTGTCAATTACTGCACCCGCGCCACCATTGCCCGCATTAACCACAATCTTGAGTGGAGACAGCGAACCGATGTCAACGTAGCCAAGCAATTTCGCTATGTAGGCCGCGTGATGATCCAGTGCCGTCACCTTGCCAGGTGTTTCGCTCACGGGCCCAAAACTGTTTGCCACTACCATGTCGCGAATATCGTTTAAGCCGGTATCACCGCTGATTGGTTTCGACTGCTCACGTACCAGTTTCATACCGTTGTAGTCTTTAGGATTATGACTGGCCGTTACGACAATGCCGCCATCCATCTCAAAGTGGGAGGTGGCGAAGTAGATTTCCTCCGTGCCACACTGACCAATATCAAACACATCAATGCCGGCATCGGTAAGTCCTTTTACCAGCGCAGCGCTCATGGCTGGGCTGGAAAGCCTGATGTCATGCCCGACAACAACCCTTTTGGGCGCCAGGAACTCGGCGTACGCACGCCCGATTCGGTAGCAGATATCCTCGTTGAGTTCATCAGGGATACGCCCACGAATATCATAGGCCTTGAAACATTTCATAGTTGATACCTTAAAGATTTCAGATTAACGCCGAGTTCTACATCTGTTTTGAGGGAGACCAACTGCTTACAACGCTCCGCCTCGGCCCTGTTGGATTGCACCCGCGTCACCGCCTTGTCGCTATCCTGGCTCGCCAGTACGGCGTCAAGCGACCCGAAACGACGTAACAATGCCGATGCGGTTTTCTCACCTACACCCGGCACGCCCTTGATGTTATTACTACTGTCCCCCGCCATCGCCCAAAGGTCTGTGAGGCACCCGGGACCAACACCATAACGCTCAAGAATACCCGTCAGTTTATATTCAGATGACTCAAAATGATTGAAGACCGAGATTTTATCACTGGTGAGCTGAAGAAAAACGCGGTCCGTTGAAAGAATCTGCACCCCTGCCCCACCCGCCGCCGCTCCGGACGCAAGCGTGGCAATCAGGTCATCCGCTTCATAGTTGGCAAGCTTGAGGCTACTGACACCAACTGCCCGGAAGGCGGCTTCAAAACCCGCCAGGTTATCCAGTAAAACTGCAGGGGTCGGCCCCCTGTTTGCCTTGTATGCAGGATCGAGCAAGTGCCGCCAGGTTGTATCGTGACTGTCGAAAACAACACAGGCATGACTCGGGTCATGCTCCCGCAGGGCTCGCTGGATTGACCTTGAGGAGGCATCACAGACTGCTTCAAAATCCCCATGCTGCGCTTCATAGATCCTGCGAATCAGGTTAAAAGCATCAATCAGGAGCAAGCGAATAGCCATTTGTCAGACGTGAACCCTAGTAACCAGCGGCGCCACCTTCGTTGCGAGGATCCTTGATGCCACGAATTAGTCCGTCATGAAACTCAATTGAGTTGGCATCACCAATCCCCCGGCCAAAGCGCACCTCAACAAAACTATTGTGTCCCATGGACTTAAGTACGTTTTTGGTATCGGGCGAAAACGCAAAATCTTCGGCCATAATCACATTGGGTAACCAGCCATGATGAAAGCGTGGTACCGAGACAGCATCCTCAACCCGCATTTTGTGATCAATGACGTTGACGATAACCTGGAACACTGTCGTGATGATCGTCGAACCACCCGGCGAACCCGTGATGAGCACCGGCTGACCGTCTTTTGTCACGATGGTTGGGGACATTGAACTCAGCATGCGCTTGCCCGGCGCAATCTCGTTCACTTCCCTGCTGATCAGCGCCAATTGGGAATCAGCACGATCAGCACCTGCATCCACCAGCGTATCCGGTTTGATCGTGAAGTCATTCATTTCATTGTTCAGCAGAATACCGGTCCCCGGCACGACAATTTTGTTGCCATAGCTACTGTTCAGCGTTGTCGTCAGGGCCACCATCATGCCCTCTTTATCCATCACGGACAGATGCGTGGTCTCCCTGCTCTCAACTGGCCAGCGACCCGCACCGATTTTTGCGCTATCGCTGGCCCTGGCCACATCAAAGTCGGCGAACCGCTGCCTGGCGTATGCCTTGTCAGTCAGCATGGCGAGCGGCACCTCGACAAAATCCGGATCACCCAGGTGTTCCGCACGATCAGCGTAAGCACGGCGCTCGGCTTCAATCATCAGGTGGATGGAAGCAGCGCTGCCATAACCCATGGCGGCCACATCAAACGGTTCTATCATGTTTAGCATTTGCACGATCAGCGCGCCCCCGGATGAAGGCGGCCCCATACCCCAGATGTCATAGCCCCGGTATGTACCATGCACTGGCTCTCGCCATACGGACGTGTAACCCGCCAGATCGGCGAGCGTAATCTCACCATTGCCCCGCGCCATTTCCTCGACAATCAAGGCAGCGGTCTGGCCCTCGTAAAAGCCTGCCCTGCCCTTGTCAGAGATGCGTTTCAGCACCCTGGCAAGATCAGGCTGCCGCCACAGGTCGCCTACCTCAAAGGGTTCACCATTTCGGCTGAATTTTGCGAGCGATGCTGGATATTCCTTCAGCCTCGGTAACAGGTTGCGAAATTGGCGAGCCAGGTCATAAGTCAGCGGAAAACCTTCCCGCGCCAGGAGTATGGCAGGTGCCATCACTTCCTTGCGGGATTTGGTACCGTACCGCTCAAGCAGGTCAAGCAGCCCATCTACCGAGCCCGGCACACCAGTCGCTTTGTGACCTGATGTGGACAGCCCGCGGATAATCTCGCCATCCTCGTCAAGATACATGTCTGCTGTTGCACTGGCAGGCGCAGTCTCGCGGTGATCCTGGGTGAGCACCTCACCGGTTGGCAGGCGCAGCACAACAAACCCGCCACCACCAATATTGCCCGCTGAAGGATATGTCACAGCCAGTGCAAAGGCAGTTGCAACCGCCCCGTCCACGGCATTGCCACCAGTACGCATAATTTCAATGCCTGCCTCGGACGCAAGTGCGGAACGGGAGGTCACCATGCCATGGGGACTAACGGTTGCTTCGTTACTGGCGGCCAGTACCTGACCACAAGCGAGGAGAATCAAAAGCCAGAAATGTCTCATCAAACAGGTCCATCAGTATCGCTATAACAGACGTTAAGCTTATCATGGCGCGACATGACAATTCCGATTGAGCGAGATCTGACGGCAAGGGACATGCGGCGCCTGGCATTGGCGGCCCAGGGACTGATAAGACCAACATTCGGCCGGGGCACGCAAGCTGCTCTCGAGGCGATTCGCCGCCTGGGCTACGTCCAGGTAGATACCATTTCGGTTGTCGAGCGGGCCCATCACCACGCGCTTGCAACCCGTGTTCCAGGCTACACAACAAGTATGCTGGATGCCTTGCAGCAAGACAGAGAAGTTTTCGAATACTGGTCCCACGCCGCCGCCTACCTGCCTATCGATGACTATCGCTTCTATTTGCCAATGATGCAGGGCTATGCAAAGAAGTATGAGGTCAACCAAAAATTCGCCAGCCAGATCAGAGCGAGGCTGCTTACAGAAGGCCCACTACAGTCACGAGACTTTGAAAGCTCTGGTGGTCACAAATCTGGCGGTTGGTGGGATTGGAAGCCTGCAAAAGTGGCGCTGGACCAGCTTTTCCTGGGTGGTGAACTGATGATTTCACGACGTGAGAACTTCCAGAAAGTTTACGACCTGACAGAGCGTGTTCTGCCTTCCCATGTTGATCAGCAATTCCCGACACAGCCCGAATGGGGCCACTATTTTGCTGAGCGATTCACGCGGGCACTTGGCGTCGCCAGAAAGACCGATATTGCATACGCCAGAGCAACGATACGGCGGTTTGGTGCCGGAGATGTTATGCCACACGTGACAACGGCTTTGTCTCAGTTGGTTGAAACAGGCACGCTGGCAAGCGTTTCATACAAAGGCGAAGACTGGTACGTTGCAGCTGATCTGCTTGCACAGTTACCCGTGCGACTCGGTAAGAAGCGGATCTGGTTCCTTTCACCTTTCGACAACCTGGTGATCAATCGGTCACGATTGCAGGCGCTGTTTAACTTTGAATACCTGATCGAGTGTTACGTCCCAGCGCCAAAACGGCAGTATGGCTATTTCTGCCTCCCCATCCTCTGGGGTGATGAGATCATTGGGCGGACAGACATAAAGGCCAACCGGAAATCGCGTGTGCTGGAGGTAAAGGGCCTGTTTCTTGAAGCTGGCCACGGCCGCGACGAAAGCCTGCTGCCAGCGCTTGCGATTGGTCTGGGCGATTTAGCAGCAGCGAACGGCTGTGTGCACGTCACAATCGAACGAACGCTGCCAGCAAAGTTGAAAACTCCACTGGCAGCCCGCTTGAAAGCAAGTAGCTAAATTTGCCGGGCGCGACCCGCCCAATATGGCTCCCGCACAAGTCGCCGCTGGATTTTGCCTGACGGCAAGCGGGGCAGATCATCAACAAACTCGACAGACTTGGGTGCCTTGAAAGCAGGCAAGTGCTCACGGGTAAAGGCGATCAACTCATGGGCCAGATGGTCATCGGCATCAATGCCTGCTTTCACCATTACCACGGACTTCACCTCTTCACCCCACTCCTCATTGGGCACGCCAACCGTACAAACGTCTGCGACTGCAGGATGTTTGAGCAGGACATCATCGGTTTCCTGCGGGTAGATGTTCACACCGCCAGAGATAATGGTTTCCGCGCTCCGCCCCGTCAGGAACAGGTACCCGTCTTCATCAAAGTAGCCCATGTCTCCCAGTGTGAAGAAGTCGCCGCGGTAACTCTTCTGGGTCTTCTCCTCATCCTTGTAATAATTGAAGCGGGTTTCAGGCGCCTTGAAATAGATAGTACCAATTTCGTTCTGCGGGAGTTCATTACCCTCGTCATCCATAATGCGGTTGTCTGCACCTTCTGGCGACTTCCCGACGCTACCGGGTTTCGTCAGCCACTCTTCAGGGCCGATAAAGAAGCCGCCACCGCCTTCGGTCGCGGCATAGTACTCATAGATCACTGGACCCAACCAGTCCATCATGGCCTGTTTGACATGGACCGGACACGGTGCCGCTCCGTGCAGGACATAGCGGAGATGGCGCAGGTCGTACTTCTCCCTTACCTCTGCAGGCAACGCCAGCAGTCGATGGAACATGGTTGCCACCATGTGGGTATGGGTAATCTTGTGTTTTTCGATCAGGCGCAGCGTTTCTTCCGCGTCCCACTTGTCCATCAATACGGTACCAACACCCTGGGTTAGTGGTGCCGTGATGTTAAAAGCCAGCGGTGCAGCGTGGTATGCGGGGCCGGTGCACAATGCCCGGTCTGTGGCCGGATTCCAGGCTGCTGCCGTCACAGACCGCGCCAGGCTCGCTGCCGCCTGGGCTGCGTTTGTTGCGCCGACGCCCGCAGCAGCGAGAGCGGCCTGGGGATTGCGCGGGCGATAAACCCCCTTGGGCCGGCCTGTAGTACCCGAGGTATAGAGCATCTGGGTACCCACCTCTGGATCGTCGATATTCGAGGTATCCTCTGCGCCGACAACAGTTTCATAGTCTTCGAACCCCTCAAGGGGACCACCCACTGCCAGCGCTACTTTCAATTGAGCCTGATTATCACGCAGCGCTTCAATCGCGGGTACGGAGCAGCGAATGTCAGCGATAAATGCTTTTGCCTCACAGTTACCCACAATGTAGGAAGCGTTGTCCCCGGTCAGGTGCCAGTTAATGGGGGTAACACGATAGCCAGCCCGCATGCAGGCGTTAAACACCTCAACAAACTCGGGACGGTTGACCAGCAGCATGGCTACCCCATCGTCCGGTTTTAGCCCTGCATTTCGTAGCACCCTCGCCAACTGGTTGGCGCGAGCATTCAGTTCGCTAAAGGTCCTGTCCCCGAAGCTGGAGATAACGGCCATTCGATCCGGCGCCTCCTGGGCGTGGTAGGCCGATGTCATGCCCGTCATCATCGCCTCGGGCAGTTCCAACTTCACCGCTTCAGTCATTTCTGGTCCCTCTTAAGTTTTTTGTCATGTTTTTACTTGTAACCGGAAATTAGATTGCATTAACTTAAACTTGAGCGCAAGTACACAGCAACCGGGGAGACACCAGATGGCAGACGCATATTCACTGGCAAAAAAACACCTTGATGCCGGCATCACCGAGGCACTGGAAAACAATATCAGCCTGAATGCTTTTGGTCAGGCATTGGTGTGGAAACTGCTGGAGAAGTACAAGGAAGAAGGCAGGTCAGCTGCCGATATCATCAGCGAGGTGCAGTACACGCTGGACAATCTTGATGACGACGGCACCTTTCACGTGTCGCGAAACTGATCCACCATTGGGATCAGTGTCGCGGCAGTGAAGACGCCAGCCGTAAAGCGCCGTCCTACTGGCGAATGCCTTCAATATAGAGTTCCATTTCGACCTCATTTGAAGGCGGCAGCGAAAAGCCGAAGTCTTTGGTGTCCAGCGTTGTGAAACCCTCAAACCCAACCCGGTAGCCGCCCCAGGGGTCAGCGCCTGCACCTACCATCGCCGCATCAATCATGATTTCGCGAGTCTGCCCATACAGGGTAAGGTTGCCGTAGACCTCAGCGAGTCCGTCACCTTTAGGGACAACCCGCGTGCTCTCAAAACGCGCTGTCGGATACTTCGCCACGTTGAGGTAATCATCACTGCGGATGTGCTTGTCGCGCTCGGCGTGGTTGCTGTCGAGGCTCGCAGGGTTGATGTCGACCACAATCCGCGTGGCTTCAGGGTTGTTTTCGTCATAGGTAAAACTGCCGCCAAACTCCTTGAACATGCCTGTCAACCAACTGATGCCAATGTGTTTGAATTTGAAATTGATCGCCGCGTGGCCACCCCGTGTATCTATAACGTACTCGGCCGCCTGGCTGGTTGAGGCAGCCAACAGCAACAATGTGGCCAGGACACTCTTAGTCATTCTGATCATGATTAACGCTCCGATTTGAATCCAAAAATACGTCCAAGGGTATTATCCCGATCGACAACATGGTGTTTAAGAGCAGCAAGCGCATGGGTGGCAGACACTCCAACCAGCGCGACTGCCAGGTAGTAATGAACCTCTCCGGCCAGGTCTTCCTGGCCCTTCATGCCTGTAACAAGCGCAGGGATCTCGAACCAGTCGAACACCAGCACACCCCGTCCGTCTGCCGTTGAAATCAGGTAGCCCGCAACCACGACGAGCGTGATGAGCAGGTAGAGCAGCCAGTGCGCGACCTTTGCCAGCCTTTGTTCAATGGCGCTGTGCGTTGACAGCGGTGCAGGCACTCCTACCGCAAGGCGCCAGCTAAACCGCACCACAAGTGCAATGGCCAGCAGCACCCCAATACTCCTGTGGAGATCAGGCCCGTCTTTGTACCACTGACTATAGTAGTCCAGGTCGACCATCCAAAGTCCCAGCCCAAAGAGCGCAAAAACAGTGACCGCCATGCCCCAGTGCAGTGCAATGTGAATAATCCCGTAAGAATGCCGTGTATTTCGCCACATCAGGTTATTACGTTTGAATCTCCAATTGGCTCAATGCAGCGGGCATCTTTGTGGCGGGCATTGTTAACGTGGGTTGAAACGGGCGTCACCCGAACGGGCATGCGAAGTTCCGGAGCCAGCAGTTGGGTGAGAACAGCACTCGTCGTGTCGGCGTTAGCCCAGGCATCCACCTCCTGGGGTGTCAGGTGCACAGGAATACGATGGTGAACAAATTGCATTGATAGTGGGGCCGCAGCGGTCACGATGGCGCAGCTTTCAATTACTGTTCCTTCACCCTGCCAACGATCCCATATGGCGGCAAAAGCAAACCCGGGAGCCTCGGCAGGCGTTAAATAAAACGGAACTTTGGCACTGCCCTCCTTACGCCATTCAAAGTACCCCGAAGCTGGCACGACACAGCGCCGTCTGGCGAAAGGTTCACGAAACGCCCGGCTACTGGCAAGCGTTTCAGCACGGGCATTGAACATACTGTATTTAGTGCTCGGGCCGTCCGACCAGTAAGGGGTCAACCACCACCGCATATCTCGCAGATCCCATTCGCCCTGTGACTGCAAGAGCACAGGCACCTGCTCGGTTGGTGCCACGTTAAGGCGGGTTTCTATCACCAGATCACGGCCCACTATCTGAAGCAGCAATTGGGCAAGTGGGTCACTCGTGACATTCAGTCGGCCGCACATCGAGCGATGAGCCTTTAAGCCGGCTAACGGTTAGAGAGTGACGCAACTTGCGCCATTTCGTCGGCTGACAAACGCCAGGAGGCGGCCTCTGCATTTTGCTGCGCCTGGGCCGGACTGGTTGCTCCGGCAATGACACTGGAGATATGTGGCATGCTCGCCAGCCAGCTCATCGCCAGTTCCAGCAGCGTATGGCCCTGACCACGCGCAAAAGCATCCAGTTTGTCCACAATGTCAAAGTTCTCATCCGCCAGTGCGCTGCGGCCGCGCTCACCCCACATCGCAAGTCGTGTCCCCTGAGGCGGTTCAGACCCACGCTCGTACTTACCCGTAAGCAGGCCACTCGCCAACGGAAAGTAAGGCAGTATGCCAAGACCATATTCCTGACAGGCCGGCACAACCTCCCGTTCAAGTCGACGATCCATGAGGGAATAAAGGTTTTGTGCCGTGGCAAATGCGTTCAGCCCATAATGCCTCGCTGTCCAGGCTGCATCAGCGATCTGCCAACCGGAAAAATTCGAGTTGCCGATATACCGGACTTTCCCCGCTCGGACCAGGTCGTCAAGCGCACGCAGGGTTTCTTCGATGGGTGTGGAAGGGTCCGGCACGTGCTGTTGGTACAGGTCTATATAGTCCGTACCCAGACGCTTGAGACTCGCGTCAACGGCATTCATGATGTAGCGGCGTGACGCGCCACGCATCAGTCCATTCTCACCCATGGGGTTTGCGAACTTGGTTGCAATGACAATCTCGTCGCGATTCTTGTCCTTGATCGCCTCGCCAAGGAAAGTCTCAGACATCCCGGTGCCATACATATCTGCGGTGTCAAAAAAGTTAATGCCGCTGTTGAGCGCAGCATCCACAACACTTTTGGTGGTCACCGCGTCACACCGGCGGCCAAAATTGTTACAACCGATGCCAACCACAGATACCTTCAGGCCAGTGCTGCCCAGATTGCGATATTCGATTTTGACTTCCCCTGTCTGAAGAACGAGCCGGGAATGCTACCACGGACTTGAGGCAGCAGGGGTAATGCTGTAATTTGCCCCGTTTTCACGGGTAACGAGAGCATGCGCCACATACCCCATCTGAAAGATCTGAATGCCGGGGAGATTACTGACATCCTCGATCGCGCCGCTTTGATCAAGGCCAATGGGCAAGACTACCTTGAACTCTTGAAGGGACACTCCCTTGCCATGCTCTTCCAGAAAACAAGCACGCGCACGCGTGTCTCTTTCGAGGTGGGGATGACAGAACTCGGCGGTCACGGCGTCTATGTCGACTGGATGACCTCGAACTTTGTGCTGTCAGGTATCGAACACGAAACAGAATACCTGTCACGCAACGTCAGTTGCATTATGGCCCGCCTGCTGCATCACAGTGACCTGCAGAAAATTATTGGCGCGAGTCAGGTTCCTGTCATCAATGGCTGTGACGAGAAGTTCCATCCCTGCCAGGCGCTGACAGACATACTGACTGTACGCGAACATTTTGAAGATGATCTGGCGAACGCGCGACTCACCTATGTTGGGGTACAGAACAATGTCTCCAACTCGCTCGTGATTATTTGCGACAAACTGGGGATCAACCTGACCCTGGCAACTCCTGAACAAAACGATAACGGCGAAAGCAGCGACGCCGATGTTCAGCGTATCGTATCTTCATCGTCGCGGATAAGGCACACCACGGACCCGGTCGACGCGGTAAGGGATGCGGACTTTGTCTACACCGATACCTGGATCGACATGCAATATTTCAACAACCCTGCCCACCAGGAAGAAAACGCCGCGCGTCTCAAACAGATGATGCCCTATCAGCTCAATAAAGCGCTTCTCGCCGACGTCAACTGCCGCGTCATGCACGACATGCCAATTCATGATGGTTTTGAGATTACTGCAGAGCTGGTTGCTGACCCGCGTTCGGTTATCTACCTGCAGGCAGCCAACCGGCTACATGCCCAGAAAGGTTTACTCTGGTGGCTTTTCGAGCAGGCGGACCTGATTCGCCAGTAGCTCGAGCCAGTGCATGACAGGCACTGCTGCGCCACTTGCGAGGTGAAGCTGGCAACCGATATTGGCCGTCACAATCACTTCAGGCGCGTCAGATTCGAGGGCGCTCACCGGGGTGTCGCGACGACGGGTGGCGCGTGCCGGCGGGAACCG
>CAYGNA010000006.1:0-10019 GCA_964351065.1 uncultured Pseudomonadales bacterium | reverse complement strand
CGGCCCCCCCCCAGCACGTCCGGCGCGGCCTAGTCGAGGGCGCTCACCTTGTTGTCTCGAAGACGGGTGGCGAGTTCAGGCTGCAAGATGGAATAGGTACCTGCTGAACCGCAGCAAAGGTGTGCATCCCGCACCTCACGCAGTTCAATGCCGCTTGCCGCAAGAATTCCCGGCACCAGGTCCGGCAGTTGCTGGCCGTGCTGCAAGGTACAGGGTACATGGCAGGCTACGGGAATCGGCTGGGCTTTAAAATCCAGCTTCTCCAGAATTTCACTGGCATCAACACACTTGTTAGCCACCGTCTGGGCTTTCTCCAGGTAATCAGGATCATGCGCCAGCATGACGGGATAGTCCTTGACAGCAACCCCGCAGCCGCTCGCGGTCGAGACGATTGCATCGACGTTATCAAGCATTGGTAACACCCGGTCTATCATGGTACGCATTCGCGAGAGCCCAGCCTCATGCGCACCCAGGTGGTAGTCCAGCGCGCCACAACAGCCTTCGGTGGCAAGCGTTTTCACGCCAATACCGTGCTGTCCCAACAGGTATGCAAGGGCTACATTGACGCCAGGTGTTGCTGCACGCTGGACGCAGCCAGCCAACACCAGCACTGTGCCAGCATCCGCGTTCCTTGCCGGATCAGGTTTCGGTAGTTGGCTGACTATTGATGCAGTTGGCACCATCGCTTTCAGGCGGGACGGCAGTAGAAACCGAAACACCTGCCCCAGCCGGAGCAGCGGTGTCATTAACCTAGGCCTCGGTACAACCTGGCGCAGCAGCCATGAGAGCAGGCGCTGCCGCAGCGCTTTTGGTTTCCTGGCGGCCATGAAGTTACGGCCTATGTCGACCAGCCTGCCATATTCGACACCCGAGGGGCATGCTGTTTCACAGGCGCGGCAGGTAAGACAGCGATCGATATGTTTAACCGCTGTATCGCTGACGCTGTCTGACTCAAGCATATCCCGAATGAGATAGATCCTTCCGCGCGGTCCATCAAGTTCGTCGCCCAGAAGTTGGTAGGTTGGGCAAACCGCGGTGCAAAAACCACAGTGCACACAGCTCCGCAGGATGGATTCAGCCTCGTTGATCTCCGGGTCAGACAGTAATTTTACATCTATCCGGGTTTGCATTATCCGGGCCTGGGCTGATCAGATGACGGTTTCGCAGCGCCCGGAGCCAGAGACAGCCGCAGATGCGGATTCAGGATCGAGGCCGGATCAAACGCGGCAGCCAGCCTGGCGCTGATATCCGCAACAAGTTTGCCGGGCAACTTAACCTGCCCTGCCTCGGGCCCACGAATCTGCACGGCATGCCCTTCCTGCAGGCCAGCGCCAGGATGCCCGGCCGGGTCCACCATAAACCGCTGGGCACCGCCCCAGTCAAGTACGGCACTTTCATTCATGAAAGCCCTGGAAGCCGGTGGTACCGAGATTCGCCACAGCACGGCGCCGCCGACAAGCGATTCATGCGAAAAATCCGCCAGCGACAACCAGAGTAACCCACTGCCCAGTGCCTCACCGCCCAACCGGGACCGCGCCGCGGCAACCGCTGATGATGAGCCGGACAGCCTCACAAAAAGCCGACCATCGACGTGACACAGGCCGGATACGGGTGCCGTGCTGTTACTGATCCCAAGCATTTTTGCCAGCGCTGCATCGCGTGTGCACGTGAGGACAAGCGTCAATTCCACTTCTGGCAGCGGCAAAACCTTAAGGCTCACGTCAGCGATCACACCCAATGTACCGCGCGCGCCCGTTGTCAGGCGTGACACATCGAATCCCGCGACGTTTTTCATCACCTGCCCACCGAACTCAAGGTACCTGCCCTGCCCAGTGACAAGACCTACACCCAGGACAAAATCTCTGGCACTGCCACTAAAAGGGCGACGTGCACCCGAGGATCCAACCGCGATAGTGCCGCCAAGGGTGGCCCGCCCTCCAAAAGCTGGTGGCTCAAATCCCAGCATCTGTCCTTCGCCCGCAAGCAGTTCACTGATTTCTGCAATGGACGTCCCTGCCCGCGCCCGGAGCATCAACTCCGTGGGCTGGTAGTCAATGATTCCGGTGTGCTGTTTCATCGCGAGGGTCCGGGCCTGCGAGGGTGCGGCAGGCAGCATTGAAGTCTTCGAGCCTCCACCACAAATAACAAGCGGATCGCCTGAACTGGCACACGCAGCTACCTGCCTACACAGGTCGTCCAATCGGTCACCAGACATCAAAACCGATCCAGTTCGGGGAATTTTTCTGCGCCTGCATGCACGTGCATGGCGCCAAACTCCGCACAACGGTGCAGTGTTGGCACGGCCTTTCCCGGGTTAAGAATCCCGGTCTCATCAAAAGCATATTTAACCGCATGGAACAGTGCCAGTTCGTCTTCTGTAAACTGGATACACATCTGGTCGATCTTCTCCAGCCCAACCCCATGTTCACCCGTAATTGTGCCGCCAGCAGCAATACACAGCTCAAGAATCTCGGCACCAAAGGCCTCTGCACTTTCTGTCTCACCAGGTCGGTTGGCATCATACAAAATGAGCGGGTGCAGATTGCCATCACCCGCGTGGAAAACGTTCGCCACGGCAAGCCCGTGTTTGGCTGCCAGGGTACTGATCCCCTGCAGGACACGCGCCAGGTGGCGCCTCGGGATGGTGCCATCCATACAGTAGTAGTCCGGCGCTATTCGCCCCACTGCAGGAAACGCGGCTTTTCTCCCCTGCCACAACCTCGCCCGGTGCGTCGCATCAAATGCCACGTCCACGTGGCTCGCGCCAAACCTGGCAAGCACATCGCCAAGCCGCGCCAATTGCTCGTCTATTGCAGCCCTGGTGCCGTCCAGTTCACACAGGAGCAGGGCAGCAGATTCAACAGGGTAACCGGCATGCACAAATGCCTCAGCGGCGCGGATGGCCGGGTTGTCCATCATTTCGAGCCCCGCTGGCAGAATACCCGCGGAGATGATGGCACCTACAGCATCAGCCGCGTTCTGCACACTGTCGAACCCGGCCTGTACTACGCAGACACTGTCAGGCGTGGGCAAGAGGTTAACAGTAACCTCTACCACAATGCCGAGCAGACCCTCGGAGCCGTGCAGCAGCGCAAGCAGGTCGTAACCAGGCGCATCAAGTGCTTGACTGCCAACCTCGTACAGTTCGCCTGTTGGTGAAATCACCTTGAGTTTCCGCACGTTATGAACCGTCAGGCCATACTTCAGGCAGTGCACGCCACCGGAGTTCTCGGCCACATTACCGCCGATGGTGCAGGCAATCTGCGAAGATGGATCCGGTGCGTAATAGAGCCCCAATGGTCTGACGTGGTTGGAAATAGCGAGATTCGTGACGCCAGGCTGTACCCTGGCAATACGATTATCCAGGTCAACTTCAAGAATCTTGTTGAACCGGGCCAATCCAAGCAAGACACCTTCGCTATGTGGTGTAGCGCCACCGGAAAGGCCTGTACCAGCACCACGAGCAACCACGGGCACGCCTGCCGCGTAGCACAGGGCGACGACGGCCTGCACCTCTTCAACGCTGTCGGGCAATACCACGACCAGCGGCAACTGGTGCTTCGCCATCAAACCATCACTCTCGAAAACCCGTAGCGCCGAGGGTTCGGTAATGACGTTGTTGCCACTGATGGCGACAAGATTTGTTAGAAATGCCTGATAATCTTCCATAACGGTCGATTATACGATTTTCAGTATAATAACGCCCACTCACTCACGCCGGAGCAATTGTGGCCATCAATACAACCGAAGAGATCCTCGATGATTTCCGCCAGGGCAAAATGGTTCTCATCATGGATGATGAAGACCGGGAAAATGAAGGCGACCTGATTATTGCCGCAGACGTCATCACACCTCAACACATCACCTTTTTTGCTCGCGAGGCTTGCGGCCTCATCTGCCTGACGCTAACTGAGGCACGTGCCAGGCAACTCAACCTCCCGTTGATGGTTGAGAACAACAGTTCCCTGCATGAAACCAATTTTACAGTGTCTATTGAAGCTGCTGATGGCATCACCACGGGCATCTCGGCAGCAGACCGCGCCCGCACCGTCAGGGTTGCAGTAGCAAAAAATGCCAGCCCTAACGATATTGTCATGCCGGGGCATATTTTCCCGCTGATTGCCAAACGTGGTGGCGTTTTGACCCGGGCCGGACATACCGAGGCTGGCGTGGATCTGGCCCGCATGGCAGGTTATGAAGAGGCTGCCGTTATCGTCGAAGTGATGAACGAGGACGGCACCATGGCAAAACGTCCGGAGCTCGAGAAGTTTGCCGAAAAACACAATCTGAAACTGGGTACAATCGCCGACCTGATCCAGTACCGGGCACTGTATGACAAGACCATTGAACTGGTGAACGAAAAGGAGGTCACAACCGCACAAGGCGAGTTCATGCTGCGCACCTATACCGACAAGGTATCCGATGGTGTGCACTACGCCCTGATGAAAGGCGAGGTGAAGGAAGACGAACCCTGCCTGGTCAGGGTTCAGACACTGAATCCGTTGCGGGATGTCCTCGGCACACAGCGGCCTGGTTTCAAACCCAGCTGGTCGCTAACAGAATCCATGGCCCGGATACAGCAGGAAGGCAAAGGGGTGATCGTTATCGTTGGCCAGGAGATGTCCCAGAGCGAGGTACTGGCACAGGTTGAACACTTCCCTGATATGCCACCAACCCAGCGCGCTTCCACTGAAATTGGTGTCTACCGGGTCATTGGTACTGGCTCCCAGATTCTGCGCGACATTGGTGTTGGCAAGATGCGCCTGCTCAGTTCCCCTACCCGCTACAATGCGCTGTCGGGCTTTAACCTGGAGGTTGTGGAGTTTGTTGAAAACACTGAGGCTTAAAACAAGGTCATGATGGATGAACCGACACTCGCGGAATGGCTCGACCGTCATCACGTGGGGATTGTTCGCACCATGGCAGTTCTGCTCGATGGCAGTGGTATCGGTGAATATGTTCACCGCAGTCAGTTTGAAGCATCACTTCCTCTCGGCGGTTTGTCACCCGATCAGGCTGTCTACCTTGCACCTGATCTCAACACACTGATATCTGATGGCACGGATGCAAATCTTGGCCACGTTATGTGTGATCTGGTGACGTCAATTGGCAACCCGTCGGCACTGTGCCCGCGCGCTGCGCTGAAGCGGGTCATTGGCGAGACCTCCCAGCATGACCTGTCGGTCGATGTGTCTGCCAGTCTCTCCTTCTGCCTTTACGCTGAGAGTTTCGAGTCCCTGCGCGCAAAACATTACCGCGTTGACACCACAGCGCCATCGGTTGCGCCGGCCAGCGACAGGCTACACAGAAGCTATCAGGCCAGCCAGTTCATGAATGAGGTCATCAAGCGTCTCGAGTGGAAACATATTGGTTGGCAAAGCTGGAGAAACCAACAGACCAGCGACCAGCTTGCGCTGGTACTCTCGGCAACCGACCCGCTGGCACTCGCTGATAATCTGGTCCGTACACGCATAGTCATGTATGAAGTTGCTGTTGACACCGGCATGGCGGTGACATTCATGGCCAGACCTGCACGGCAGGTGCGGAACACGCTCAACTTTTGTTTTCGGGTGAATTCCCGGGAAGGCAAGGTTCCGCCACCACATCCGACGCCACATCCGACACCACAATGGATGGCTGGGCTGAGCGCAACCCTGCCCGCCACAATTTGCCTTTCCCGTCCCGGCGGCAATGCATTCCGCCTCGAGCCAGGAGAACGCACAGCACTCACGCTCAAACAGGTTGCGGGGGCAGAGCCATCAGGCCATATCGCCTTCGATGGCTGCTCTGCCAACCTGAATCCTTACCTCGTATTGGCAGCAATGCTTGCCAGCGGACTCACAGGCATCGAGGCGCGACTGCCAGACGTCACCGACACCTCTGCCCCACCGCTGGACATGACAACTGCCCTGAGTTCGCTGGCAGAAAACAGGCTTCTGACGGAAAGGCTGGGTGCAAGCATTGTTGACGCATGGCTGGAATTGCAAAAGGAAGAGTTGCGTCTGTTTCGGGCTGAAACCAGTGCTGAGGCGTCTGCCGAAATCTCGGCGTGGGAACTGATCCGGGAATTCGAGCGCTTCTAGAACGACGTAAATAGAACGACGTAAATAGAACGACGTAAACCGAGACCTAAGGTAACACCCGGGCATAGGTATAGTCCGGGTCAGCACCCAACACGCGACGCACCACACCGCGCAACCTGGGATGCTGGAGGTAAGCGCTACCGGTCTCAGCCATCGGCAGCACGGGTACATCGCGCTGAATAATGCGCTGCAGTTCCGCCGCTGCTGCCATCCGCGTAGCAGGCGCAGCCGCACGCATCAGTATGCCCAGTTGTTCGTCATACCCAGCGTCCACGTAACCCCCACGATTATTGGCATTCCACGAGCCAAGCAGATCCGCAAAAGTAACAACATCGTCAAAATCCGGATACCAACTGGAGAGCGCCAGATCAAAATCGCCTGTACGGTTTTTTTCGAGATACAACTTGAGTATCTGCTGGTCAACCTTCACCTCAATGCCCAGCCGAGACTGAATCAATCCCTGGAAATACTCAGCAATTCGCGCACCGGTTGGGGAAGTTACGGTTAGCAGGGTCAATTCGGGACTTTTGCCAGCTGTAGCGAGCATAACCTGCTGCCTGGCAGCATTCGGGTCCAGGGTAACCGGCGACGGTGGGTACTCTTCGATGAACGGTCGCTCCGCACCCTGCACCCAACTCGGGAAAAAGCTGTGCGCTGCGCGATAACCAGGGATCCCGATCACCCTGTTAACAAACTCATCGGGATCAAAAACCTGGGCAATCGCACGGCGTATTCGTACATCCGCTGTTAACCGGTCAGGCGCCATGTTAAACCGCAGGAACGCCATGCCACCGGAGACAAAAGTTCGCAGCCTCTGGCCCTGGGCCAACGCATCATCAACCGTTTCTGCCCCCAACCGGGTAAGGGCGATGGCATCATCGCGAAACAGATTCAATTTGGTACGTGTGTCCTCGGTAATGTAGTCAACTTTTATCTCCCGGAGCGTGATATTCCCTTTATCCCAGTACTCTGGATTCGCCACCAGCCTCAGCCTTGCCCCATGTACCCACTCCACAAGTTTAAAGGGACCGTTATAAAGCAGGTGATCTGCCTCTGCCCCATACCTTGATCCATGAGTCCGGTGAAAATCGGCCTTGATGGGGAAAAAGGTCGCGTGAACCATCAGGCTGATGCAATACCCACAGGGTGCTTCCAGTTCAACACGCAGCAACCTGGCACTGATGGCTTTGACGCCAAGTGCACTCGTGGGCAGTGCCCCGCGTTGAACTTTTTCGGCATTGCGAATGGGATACATGATGGCTGCATAGGGTGCCGCGTAGGCAGGATCATTGATCAGACGCCATGCATAAACAAAATCGTCTGCAGTAATACTGCTGCCGTCACTCCAGCGCGCTGTCTCCCGCAGGGTAAATTCGATAGCGGTGTCAGTAATCTCCCATGAAGCGGCCACACCAGGCACCAGGTGCCCTGCCTGGTCGTATCGGACCAGGCCCTCAGCCACGTGACCGAGCACAAAGAAACTCACCAGGTCAGTCGCCCGGGTTGTATCCAGGCTGGGAGGTTCCTGTGCCAGTGCGATGGTTATCGACTGCCGATCAAAATCGACAGCAGCAGCGTTAACAACGGCGCTGCAACAGGCGAGGTAAATGAGGATCAATGTGCGCATCATCCCGCAATTGTGCCACGGCGCCAGTATCAAGTCCGGGCTAATTTGTAGATTTGAGCCCTGCTCACCCGCCCACAGTCGCCACGCATTGCACCACCAGCCAGTATTCTCGATACTGGCAGCGGGACGCGCCTTGGTCTGACAAATTTGCAGGTTCTCGAAGCGACAAGTTGGCCGGACAGGACAATCGACTCATCACATGGACATCGAATTTCATCCGCTGATCAACCGCTGGTTTGTCGACCGCTACAAAACGCCGACGGACATCCAGCAGCAGGCATGGCCGCGCATCGCAGCAGGGCAAAATCTACTCATTACCGCACCGACTGGTAGTGGCAAAACCCTCACCGCGTTTCTTTGGGCAATCAACCAGTTTGTCACAGGACAACTGGCCTGCGGCACTACCCGGGTGCTCTATATCAGCCCTCTGAAGGCACTGAATAATGATATCCAGCGAAATCTGATCGCGCCGCTTGCCGAACTGCGAGAGGTATTCGAGGCGACCGGTGCTCCCTTCCCTGACATTCGTGTTCAAACCCGCAGCGGCGATACCGATGCGCAGGATCGCCGCCGGATGCTGCGCCATCCGCCTGAAATACTCATTACAACCCCGGAAAGCCTGAACATCCTGCTTTCATCGAAGGGAAGCATACCCATGCTGTCCGGCCTTGAAACGCTGATTCTGGACGAGATTCATGGCGTCATCGGCAACAAGCGCGGTGTTTACCTGATGACTGCAGTTGAGCGATTGGTCAGTTTATCTGGCGAGTTTCAGCGGCTGGCGTTATCCGCCACGGTTCGGCCACTTGACGAGGTTGCACGCTTTGTCGCGGGTTTCATTCGGGAGGGTGAACCAACAGAGCCAAGGTATGCCGGACGGCCGATCAGCATCGTTGAATCGCGTGCACGCCGCAACTACGAAATCAGCGTACGCTATCCACCTGCTGCTGCCGCTCGACCTGAGGATGAAAAGATCTGGGATTCCCTGGCGAGCGATTTTGTTGATCGAATCCGGGCAAACCGGGCCACACTACTTTTTGCCAACTCCCGGGCGCTTTGCGAAAAACTGACCTATCTGATCAATCAGGCGGCAGGCGAAATGCTGGCTTACGCCCATCACGGTTCGCTGTCCCGAGAAATCCGCTTCGACGTCGAACAACGCCTGAAGGCGGGTGAACTCTCCGCCATCGTCGCAACCGGTACACTGGAAATGGGCATCGATATTGGCTACCTGGATGAAGTCATCCTGATCCAGTCACCCGATACCGTCTCAAGCGCCATCCAGCGTATCGGCAGGGCTGGGCACGGCGTGGGCGAAACAAGTCGCTGTACGATTTACCCGACCCACCCACTGGATTTTATTGAGGCCGCTGTGCTCGCAAAAACTGTGGCCATGGGAGATATTGAGCCGCTTCGCACGATCGAGTGCCCACTGGACGTTCTCGCCCAGGTGATCGTCTCCATGACCGGCACGGGTGACTGGGAAGCGGGAGAGATGTATTTCGAATTGCGCCGGAGCACGCCCTACCAGAAGCTTTCAAGGACACAGTTTGATCTGGTCCTTAACATGCTGGCCGGCCGTTACGCCCAAAGTCACATTCGCGAACTCAGACCTCGCATCAGCATCGATCGCATCAACAACAGGGTTGCAGCGCGACCGGGTGCCCTCATGTCCCTTTTCCTGTCAGGTGGTGTCATTCCTGACCGGGGTTACTTCCAACTGCGACTGGAAGGTGACAATGCCCGCCTGGGTGATCTTGATGAAGAATTTGTCTGGGAAGCCCAGGTGGGCAAAGTGTTCAGTTTCGGTACCGGGCAATGGCAGGTTAAGAAAATTACGCACAACGACGTCGTGGTAGCACCTGCCCGCCCGGGTGCTATCGCTCCTCCATTCTGGCGATCAGAACCACTCAACCGCGACTTCCACTTCGCTTCTCACATCGGTGACTTTCTGGAAGTCGCCGATAGTGTTCTGGAAGATAGCGATTACCCCGGAATGCTGGCTCGCGAGCACCAGATGCAAAGTGAGGCTGCTGCTGAACTGCATGACCTGCTGCGTCGCCAATGTAATTTTACCGGTACGTCGCTACCGCACCGACATCACCTGGTCATTGAGCAGGTAAGCGCTGGCCCCGGTGGGGCTGCTGGCAACCAGGTTGTATTCCATACCTTTTGGGGGGCCCGGGTGAACCGTCCTCTCGGGATGGCATTGGAAGCTGGTTGGTTCGAGCGCTTTGGTGAGTTACCCGAAATCCATGTCAGCAACGAGGCCATTGTGGTACAGCTGCCGGATGCAATCACCGGCCGGG
>CAYGNA010000005.1:0-36263 GCA_964351065.1 uncultured Pseudomonadales bacterium | reverse complement strand
CAGCGGATGTGTCCTTTTTTGTATCATCTGCCTTCGATGTATCCCTGACCTCCATTGTGATCAGCGCATCTCCCTCGGCAACCTCGTCGTCATTCTTGACCAGCACCTCCAGCACCCGCCCCTTGTAAGGCGAGGGGATTTCCATGCTGGCCTTGTCTGACTCGAGCACCACCAGCGAATCATCCTCGTCTACCTCATCTCCAGGCTTAACAAGAATTTCGGACACGACTATTTCGTTTGCCTCACCCACGTCAGGCACAAGCACTGTCTTTTCAACGGTGACTGAAGCTTTGGTTGAATCCTCGTCCTTGGCTGGTGCGGCAGACGTCTTGCCGTCAGTGTTGTTTTCGGCTGGCTGATCCTCAGACGCAGCCTCTTTATCAGTGGCAGAATCGTCGGTCGAATTCTCCGGGGTACTCGAGGTGTCTTCATCATCGGCATCTTGCGGATCAAGCACCAGAATGAGATCACCTTCATCAACCTGGTCACCTTCTTTGACTTCAATGGAAACCACTTTGCCTGCCAGCGGCGACGGGATTTCCATACTGGCCTTGTCAGACTCAAGCACAACAAGCGAGTCATCGACGGCCACCATGTCACCTACCTTAACAAGCACCTCAATGACCTCAACCTCGCTGGCGTCACCTACATCCGGCACCAATACATCTTTTGTCATGTCGACTACCTCTAGCTGATGGCCGGATCCGGTTTCTCCGGATCTATGTTGAATTTCTCTATTGCTTCAGCAACCACTCGCGACTCGATGACATTCTCCTGGGCAAGCGAACTGAGTGCAGCCACAGTGATGTAGTAGCGATCCACCTCAAAAAACTTGCGTAGCCGTTCACGCGAATCACTTCGGCCAAATCCATCCGTTCCGAGCACGGTGTAGCGCTGCGGGACAAACTGCCTGATCTGGTCGGCAAATGCCTTCATATAATCAGTCGACGCGATCACGGGGCCTGGTGCATCTTGCAGGCAGGTTTGGACATGACTCAACCTCGGCTCCTCAGTGGGATGCAACATGTTCCACCGCTCCTTTTCGAGCCCATCACGACGCAGCTCAGTAAAACTGGTTGCACTCCATACGTCTGCCGAAACATCAAACTCTTCTTTGAGGATTTCTGCAGCGGCAATGACCTCCAGCAGAATCGTGCCGGAGCCAAGTAGTTGCACCGCCTTTTTACTGTTCTTCCTGGTGTTTTTCTGGAGCAGGTACATGCCCCGAATAATGTCGTCTTCAACACCTTTTGGCATTTCCGGCTGACGATAGTTTTCGTTCATCACGGTGATGTAGTAAAACCGCGCCTGCTGCTCGACATACATCTTGTTCAGACCGTGATGAATAATCACAGCAAGTTCGTAGCCAAACGTGGGGTCATAAGAGATGCAGTTGGGCACCGTACTTGAAAATATATGACTATGCCCATCCTGGTGCTGCAGCCCTTCACCATTCAACGTGGTGCGACCGGCCGTACCACCTAACAGGAAGCCACGCGCCTGGGAATCGGCTGCGGCCCAGGTCAGGTCAGCCACCCGCTGGAAACCAAACATTGAGTAGAAGATATAGAAGGGAATCAGCGTGACGTCATGATTGGCATATGAGGTTGCTGCGGCAATCCAGGCTGCAAAAGCACCCGCTTCGGTGATACCTTCCTCCATCACCTGGCCATCCTGGTCTTCCCGGTAATACATTACCTGACCCGTATCCACGGGCTCGTACAGTTGCCCGGCAGAAGAATAAATGCCTAGCTGGCGAAACATCCCTTCCATGCCAAACGTGCGCGCCTCGTCGGGCACAATGGGTACCACGCGATCCTTGATGTTGCTGTCACGCACCAGGGCAGATAACAGCCGGACAAATGCCATGGTGGTTGAGATCTCCCGATCGCCACTGCCTTTCAACACCGACTCAAAAACATCAAGCGGCGGTATCTCCAGCTTCTCAAAAGTTGTCTTGCGCCGCGGCATCGAACCACCCAGGGCCACCCGCCGTTCTCGCAGATAGCGCATTTCAGGGCTATCGTCGGCCGGTTTGTAGTACGGCACCTTCTCAAGGTCGTTATCAGGCAGTGGGATATCAAATCGATCACGAAAGTCCTTCAGTGCTTCAATGTCCAGCTTCTTGACCGAGTGCGAAATGTTCTGCGCCTCACCCGCAGGCCCAAGCCCATAACCTTTTACTGTCTTGGCGAGAATGACCGTGGGCTGGCCCTTGTGCCGAACTGCCGCCGCATAAGCTGCATACACCTTGTAGGGATCATGTCCGCCACGATTTAAGCGGTAGATATCCTCATCGGTCAGGTCTTCAACCATCGCCGCCAGTTCGGGATACTTGCCAAAGAAATGCTCGCGCGTATAAGCCCCGTCACGGCTCTTGTAGTTCTGGTATTCGCCATCAACGGCTTCATCCATTCGCTGTTGCATGATGCCGTCTTCGTCCTTTTCAAACAGCGGATCCCAAAGCCTGCCCCAGACCACTTTGATGACATTCCAGCCCGCACCGCGATAGAGCCCTTCCAGTTCCTGAATCACCTTTCCGTTGCCCCTGACAGGTCCATCAAGGCGCTGCAGGTTACAGTTCACGACAAAAATCAGGTTATCCAGTTTTTCACGCCCGGCCAGCGAAAGCCCGCCAAGCGATTCTGGCTCGTCCATCTCACCGTCGCCAATAAAACACCACACCTTGCGATCTTTAGGATCCGAAAGACCGCGAAAGCCCAGGTACTTCATCACGTGCGCCTGGTAGATTGCCTGCAGCGGCCCAAGACCCATCGACACGGTAGGAAACTGCCAGTAGTCCGGCATCAGCCAGGGGTGCGGATAGCTCGACAGCCCGTCACCATCGACCTCCTGGCGGAACTTGTCCAATTGCTCTTCGGTCAATCTGCCTTCAAGGTAAGATCGTGCATAAATACCAGGCGCAGAATGTCCCTGCACGTAAATCAGGTCCCCCGCATGGTCATCAGTTGGCGCGCGGAAGAAGTAGTTAAAGCCAACATCATAAAGTGTCGCACTCGACTGAAATGTAGAGATGTGACCACCAATATTCGGGTCATCAATGTTTGCTCGCATGACCATGGCCATGGCATTCCAACGAATCAGTGATCTCAGTCCACGCTCCATAAAAAGATCACCAGGCATACGTGATTCACGTTCAACGGGGATGGTGTTTCGATAGGGTGTATTGATAGAGTAAGGAATCTGCGCTCCTGTTTCTGTCACCCGGGTAGACAGTTTCTGCAGCAGGTACTGGGCTCGCTCAACCCCCTCGTGCTTAAGGACAGCCTCAAGTGCGGCAAGCCATTCCGTGGTTTCGACCGGATCTATATCCCTTGAATCTTGAGCCATATCCTTTCCTCGTTGCTACGCGACACTATAGCGTAATCGCTGATTACGCACCGGTGGCTGATGCCTGCTCTGCGATGAAGCCGCACAACTGACTGATTCCATCCAGCATCCTTGGGCCGGGCCTGGATATCAGGTTGGGATCGATAAACCTGACCCTACCTTGCAGCCATGGATAGCGTTCCCATCGTGATGCCCATTCGGGCGGCGGCGTACCGGGAACCCGGGTCATAATCACCAGATCAGGTTTGCTTGCCAACACGGCTTCGAGTGAAACCTGCGGTACGGGCACAGCAGCCTCTGTAAATGAATTTTGGCCGCCGCACCAGTTTATTGCCTGCCCGATCAAGTGCTGATCCGTCACCGTGTAAAGGTTTTGGTCAGAAATCTGGAAAAACACGCGAGGCGAACCAGCGTTACGCTCGCGCCTCAATTCAGCCAGCCTGTGTTCCAATGCACCAGCCAGCGCTTCACCACGCTGATCCGCGCCCAAAATATAGGCAATTTTCCTGACACCCCGACTAATGTCCAACAAACCTGGTGATTCATTAAAGTAAATGACCACGCCCAGAGCCTCCAGACGCGCCAGCGCACGATTGGCACCACCACTGTGCCAGGCGAATACGATATCCGGTCGCAGTGCAAGCACGCTCTCCACGCTGACGGAAAACGCATCACCCAGTCTTGGGATCTCCTGGGCCGCCGCCGGATAGTCCGAGTACCGCACGGTACCTTTGACACGCTCGCCGACCCCCAGTTCGAACAGCATTTCGGTAAGATGTGGCGCAAGGCTGATGATACGCATCGCTGGCCCTTCAAGTTCCACGATGCGACCGAGATCATCTGTCACCCGCCGCACCTCACCAGTTACGCTATCTGCGGGTGCCGTGGCTGCAAATCCAGCAGGGATAAAGAGCCAAAACACCACACAGCGCATAGCATGCATGAAGAGCGAACAGGGGGGCATGCGAGTTCAGGGCCCCCTAGAGTCCCAGTATCGTGACGATTGCTGCAATACCAAGCCAGCCGTAGAGAGTACGGTCAAGGAGATCCCGCAGCTCCAGATTGGCATCCTGCGCTGTGGCGACAAATCGCTGCAGGTCGGCTGAATCGTCCTCGGCATCCAGCGAGGCGGCACAGGCCGCACGCACCAGGGAACTGCCAATGGTGTCCCGGGTGTCGAACAGGCTTGCAACCCACTCATCAAAACACCGGCCAAAATGCCCAACCAAGGCAAACAGTAACCCCGTCACCTTGGCTGCCGGCCACTCCAGCCAGAATACAACCCGCTCAACCAGGTCCATTTCATCACTGTCGTCATCCAACTGATCCATATACAGGCGCGACAGAATACAGATCAGCGCACCGGCCGGACCGAGCACAAGGAACCAGAACAGCGCCGGGTAAAGGTTCTGGAAGGTTTCGTAAACTATCGCCAGCTTAAAGTCGGTCTGTTGCTGAACGGCCGACGATAAGGGTGTGTCTGCGTCCAGCGACGCGAGCCAGTTGCCCTGGTCAGCAAAAGTGACATCCATGTCCCGGATGTCGATCGAATAGATCAGTACTGCCAGTGAAACCACAAGCCAGACGAGCCCCAGCAGCCACGGTCGCATCTCCATACCAAGTATCAGGAGCAGCAATACAGGCAAACCCACGCAGAGACCAAATCTCACATTGGGCGTTGCAACCCGACGCTGAAACCAGTTGGCATATACGCCAAAATCGAACCCCTCTCGCAGGGGATTACCGCCAATCCAGTTGCGGTAAAGGAATACAATGATCAGTACTGCAAGAAACTTCATCAATTTACCTCTTTATTCATCAGCTGAGACAAGTGAACCCAGTCAAAAGACTCACCCGGGTCAGTTTTACGGCCTGGCGCTATGTCACTGTGACCCGCGATGTTGCCTGCAGGAATGTCATAAGTTTCGATCAGGCAACGGCACACACTTGCCAGCGCACGATATTGTTCCTCACGATAACGGTTATGGTCAGTGCCTTCCAGTTCAATACCAACGGAAAAATCGTTGCAAACCTCTCTGCCGCAGTAGTTCGATACGCCTGCATGCCAGGCACGCTTGTTAAACGGCACAAACTGGCAGATGGTGCCGTCGCGCCGGATCAGCAGGTGGCTGGACACCCTGAAATCCGAGAGGCCGTTAAAGTCTGGATGAGACTGCTCATCCAACTCATTGCAGAACAGACGGATGATAAAGTCGCCACCAAAGTGGCCCGCTGGCAAACTGATGCCGTGGACCACGATCAGGCTGATTTCATTCCCGGGCCGATCGTCAAAATTGGAAACCGGCACCTGTATGGCCACATCGAGCCTGTGCCCAATAATCTGCATACCGAGTTACTTCCGTATAAGTGTTGTGGATAAGGAAAGCATCAAAGCAATCACGCACCAGTCTATAATGAACCGGCGGAGAGCAAAATGAATCCACAGAAAACAGGTACCGGTATGATCGCCGTGGCATGTGTCCTTGGGCTTGTCACGTTGACCCTGTTTTTTGGTGAGGTCGAAGAGCGACAGCGCAATCCCAACCAGTCGCCCACCTCCACTCTGGCCAACAACGTGGTTGAAGTTGACCTGGACCGAAACCGCGCAGGCCATTACCTTGTGAACGGCACCATTAACCAGCAGGGTGTCGAATTCCTGCTTGATACAGGCGCAACTGATGTTGTGATACCGGAAGCGCTTGCAAACCGCCTTGGGCTGGCGCGAGGACGCCCCGGTCGGGCCATGACGGCCAACGGCATCGTGACCGTTTACGCTACAACAATAAGTGAACTCTCGATCGGGGACATTGTGCTGTATGACGTCAAAGCAAGCATCAACCCTGCAATGCCACCACCGGCCATACTCCTTGGCATGTCAGCATTATCCCGCCTGGAGTTTGTCCAGCAGGGCGATTCACTTACAATACGCCAGCCGCTCTAGTCACAGAGCAACGGGTACCGCTCGGCCAGACAGGTCGAGGCGCTGTAAAATCTTCGGATGCTGGAACCATTGTGATTGATACCAACTACCTGCAGGGACTGACACAAACGGTCGCCGCCGCGCTCAGCGAGGACGGCGCCGATATCGACGTGACCGCCCAGCTAATCGCTGCCGACAAATCTGCAACGGCCGATGTCATCACCAGAGAATCTGCGGTGATCTGCGGCCGCCCCTGGGTAGACGAGGTGTTTCGCCAGGTTGACCCTGCAATTTCTCTAAAGTGGTTTGTGGCAGAAGGTGAGCGGGCTGCACCCGATGCGCTTCTTTTCAGGGCCAACGGTCCAGCGCGCGGCATACTCACCGCCGAGCGGACAGCGCTCAATTTTCTGCAAACCATCTCTGGCACGGCCACTCGTACAGCACATTACGTCGCGCTGGTTCGGCACACAACAACACACCTGCTGGACACCCGCAAAACCCTGCCAGGCATGCGCCGGGCACAAAAGTATGCAGTGAAACAGGGCGGTGGGGAAAACCACAGAATGGGGCTTTCAGATGCATTTTTAATCAAGGAAAACCACATCGCCGCTGCTGGTTCGATTGGTGGTGCTATTGCGAGGGCCCGCGAATTATTTACTGACCGGCGTGTTGAGATTGAGGTAGAGAATCTGGCACAGTTCAGGGAGGCTGCCGCAGCAGAGCCAGATTGGATCATGCTGGACAACTTTTCCGTCGCAGATATGCGGCTCGCAGTCGAAGAACGAACCGGGTCGCTCAAGCTTGAGGCATCGGGGGGTATTGAGTCAGACGAGGACTTCTCGCGTATTGCAGAAACGGGTGTCGACTACATCTCTGTTGGCGCACTCACCAAACACTGCCGGGCAGTCGACTTATCAATGCGCTTTGTTGGAGAATTTGCCTGAAGCATCGCGTAAACAGTCTGTTAAGGGGAAATCAAATGAGGAGATCACTGCGTTGAGCCGGTATCAAGCCGGTTTTTATCATTTACTGATCAGCTTCGGCGCATTCCTGCTGCTGGCATACATGGTCCTGTTCCAGTGGTTTCCCGATTTCTTTTTTGCCATCGACGGCGGCTGGGAAGGCATGCGCATCCTGATAGGCGTTGACCTGGTCCTTGGCCCGCTACTAACCACCGTCGTATTCAAGGCGGGCAAACCAGGGCTCAAGTTTGACCTCGCTGTCATCGGCAGCGTTCAGGCAGCCTGCCTGCTGGCCGGGGTGTACGTGATCTACAGTGAGCGGCCCATCTTTTTTACCTACTACGAGCGCCACTTTTATAGCATCAGTGCGGACACTTATGTTGAATACGGGATGGAAACACCCGACTGGCGTGACTTTGACGACAGTACACCTGCCAGGGTCTACGTGAAATTACCAGACAACCCGATAGAAGAAGCAGACATACGTGGCATTCTCTACCGGGATGGGGTCCCCCTCTGGAGCTATGCTCGAATGTACGCGCCATTGGCTGAGCACATGGCGGTTGTGGTCAATGAAGGCGCAAGTGAATCACTGATCAGGGCACGCGACCCCGCTGGAAACCTGGACGCATGGCTCACTGTTCATGGTGGAGGTTTTGAGGATTACGCCTTTGTACCCATCCACTCGCGCTATCGCGACGCATTTCTGGGCATACGCAAAAATTCGCATGAATTTATAGATATTCTCGAGGTACCGCCGCCGCTGAACCTGAATAGCGCCACGCCATAATCACAAGCCGACCGCCCTGCACAACCAGGGCTAATAGATTTCCTTCAGCATAGCGCCGAGCACCCCGGTATCCTGGCGCTCACGGGCACCTCGCAGTATTCGCAGGAATAGCTCGTGCCGGAGTGCTTCATAACCGTTTTGGCGCAGGTTGGCCCATGGTAGCGCCTGCTTGACCAGCAGGTTGTAGGCCTCATCCGCCCTGCCCCTGCGCTCCAGAAAATTTGCCAGCGCCAGATAGCCACCAACCGATACGGGAGCAAGCGCAACGCCTTCCCGTAATAGTCGCTCCGGGCCGGCGTTGACCGCTTCAAACTGCAACAGCCAGGGGTTTGCTTCAAGCAGGTCAACGTAATAGCCCCGCGCCTGCGCGTGCCACGGATTCAGCATGAGACCAGCCTGATACTCCAGCGCACTGGCAATACCCAGTGATTCCCTGCCCTGGGCTGACTGCTCAACATCAAAACTGGTACGGTAAATGGTTGCCATGGCAAGCCGGTTCAGCGAATTCCGACTCCTGACGCTGGCGAGCAGGCTGATGGTTTCAACATAGGTTTCTGGCTCATCCCCAAGACGATGAATCAGCGGTATCCTGTCCTGATTCAGCACCAGGTCCTGCGAAACGGCGTCAAGTATTGACGGCGCAACGACCAACAGCATCAGAAACACGAGGGCAAAGCGATTCAACACTGTTGAACCAACCTGCATTCGTGCGGCCTGCACCCAACCCATGGTCATCACCAGGCGGGCGAACAGCAAACCCAGCAACAGTTGAACCTGAAGCTGGTAGAGCGGAAAGTTCATGATGCCATGTACAAGCGGTGTGCCACACGCAACTGCCAGCAATGCCGGCTCCAATCGGCTCGCATCACCTTTGAAAAAACGCCAGGCGCTACCCAACAAAACCATGAGCAATACGGTACCAAACGCCAGCAGGCACAGGAGCATTAGTGGACCACCCTCGGTGAGGAACTGAAGGTAGTCGTTGTGGACAAAGTTACCGGTATTGCGCAGTTCGACCGGTGAGCGATAGCGCGCATAGTGCACTTTAAACGTACCCGGACCACTGCCAAGCACGGGGTACTCACGATAGACACCAAGCGCAGACTCCCACATGGCGAACCGCTGGTTCCAGCCAAATTCTTCTGTGTTGAAGGTATATCCTTCATCATGCGACGCGGCCTCGGACATATCCGCCACGCTGTTAACCAGCGTAAATGCCAGCACCGCTATACCAACAACTACCGCAAGCCGCACACGCAGGGTGCGCTGGAAAGCGCAGAGCAACACGACAAAACCGAGTGCGACTAAAAATATAAAGTTGCCAACCCGCGAATAGGCGGCAAACACGGCGACGGCAAATACAAGCAGGCCTGTGACCGTAAACACCCGATAGCGACTGGTTGTCAAAAACACCGACACAGCGGTGAAAAAAAACAGGTTGTTGATGGCGCCCCAGGTACTCGGATCGATGATTGGGCCATTAGCCCGTTGACCGCTGTCAAGAAACTCGGCAATTCCCCAACCGGCTGAGACAAGGCCGGTAATAGCGAAGAGCACATAGGCCAGCAGCCAGCGCTCATATGACGCATCAGCAAAAACCAGAAAGACCAGCGGCAGGCTCGCAAACAGCCAGGCATAGTGAATGCTGTTTTCAGCCAGGGTGCTGGTATATACCAATACCACCAGCAACCCAACATAGCCTGCCAGAACCATATGTACGCGACTCCACGCAAACGCCTCGCCACTGATTGCGGGCAACGCCTTAATGCACGCGGCCAGAAGCAGGCAAGCCGACCCCAGCACAAAAACAGGCTCGTTGAGACCACCGGTGTATTGCAATGACAGTGCCTGTGCGACGGCAACCAGGGCAATGGGGATGATAGAGCTGGCATTCATGGCGCAAGAGATTACGCGAAACCAGGCGCCAAGTCTGTGTGTTGCAATGTCAGCACAGACATTGTCTTGCAACAACAAAGCAGTAACAACAAAGCGGCAACAGCAAAAGCTAACAATCCAGAGCATTCAGCTCTGGTGTCGTCAGCATTCTGCTGGCGCCAGGCGCCAAATCCACATCCAGCATGAGCGTACCGACGGCGTAGCGATGCAGCGCCAGCACCTTATTATCAAACCGGCCGAACATTCGCTTGATCTGGTGATACCGCCCCTCGACCAAACCCACATCCGCCTCAAACTCGCTCATGATATCAAGCTCGGCCGGCCTGGTTGTAATGCCCTCAAAGTCAAAATACATGCCACGTTGAAAAGCTGCCACATACTCACAGGTCAGAGGCTTCTCAACTGTGACCCGATAGTGTTTCACCAATCTGTTGCCAGGCAGTGACAGCTTTCGCGACCAGGCACCATCATTCGTCAGCAGTAGCAATCCGGTGGAATTAAAATCGAGACGACCGACAATATGTAGCTGGTTCCTGAAAGGCAGATCCAGCAGATCGATAACCGTGGTGTGTTTTCTGTCGCTCGTGGCACTGACGACACCAGCAGGTTTGTTCAGCATGACATAGTGTGGCGTTTCGTTCCGGATAGCTTCACCGTCCAGCCACACCTGACTGAAAGAACCAATGATCTGAGACATATCCGTAGCGGCGACACCGTCTACCAACACACGCTGCTGCGCCAACATCAATCGCACTTCCCTGCGCGGAATATTAAGCGTGGCACTGATGAAGCGATCGAGTCTGGGCATAGGAATGGCGGTGAAAGGTGGTCAGGTCCAATTTTAGGGCAGAACATAGAGGGAATTGGTGCCGGGAAGAGGACTCGAACCTCCGACCAATTGCTTACGAAGCAACTGCTCTACCACCTGAGCTATCCCGGCGAGGACGCGAATTGTAGCCTGAATCCGTGCCTGATTTAAACCGGGTGTTACAACAGGCAAATGCTACCCAGCTAACCTATGGACAGCTCCCGCCTTCAAACCCGATACACGCCGGTTCGTCAGGATAATCAGAGTTAACCGCGGTAACCGTATAACCGCTGTTTCGAGCGCATTCGGGTGGAGTGTCTCCATCCACGGTGCAGGCAACCGTATAGGTTATTGTGTCCCGGTCAGTCCGGGGCTCCCAGCCCAGCAGTTGCTTGAGACCGCCCGCCGCATTGGGACTCGCCGGGTTGTAGACGCCGGCGACAAATCGTTTGTTTGCCTGCCGATAATTTTCCTGAAAAAGACGGACCGTCTGGATGTTGTCACGCAGTACCGTTTGCCGGGAGTCCGAAATGTAATCAGACACAAAAGGCAGCGCGATTGCGCTAATAATGCCAAGGATAGCTACGGTGATCATCAGTTCGATGAGCGTTACGCCACGCTGTTTCCCATTCACTTTGTCATACCTGTTTCAAGACACCAGCAAAATATACCACTCGCCAATACTGCTCGTGCAAAAAAAAGGTCGGGAGTCCCGACCTTTTTCTTTATTCAAACCCTGAAGCGGGTTTTACATCTCAGAAGCAGCAGTAACAATAGAAGTAGCTGCAGTGAGGTCTGCGTAAGCAGGACGTGTGATGGTGACGTTGTCATCAGCCAGCGAAGCCGTACCACCGTTTACCGAAACAACACCAACAGCGCCAGTCGCGTTGTCAGCTGCTGCGAGGTATGCAGCGCCAGCACCAGGTGCCAGACTACCACCCGGGTTAAACAGTGCGATCCAGCCAGAAGCTGTGGTCGGTGCTGTTGAAGCCAGGCCGAGCGCAGACTGGGTGTTTGCTTTAACGTAGGTTGTACGAGCCAGACGAACAGCTTCTTCGTAGTGCGAGTTAACCTTGGTCATGTTTGCGGTCGCGATGTAGTCCTGGTAAGCAGGCAAAGCAACTGCAGCGAGAATACCGATAATCGCCACTACGATCATCAGTTCGATCAAGGTAAAACCTTGTTGCAGTTTATTAATCATTTGAACGAGCTCCAAAATTTTAGTTTGTGAACTGACACCGAGAAGTTAAGTCCAAGTGCGCCAGGTGTATTAATAAGAGCAATATGCGTGCCAGCCCCGGTTTTGCCGATTTTCGACCGTCTGTCGGTGCAGAGAAACGAAATTTGTCACTTCTTGTCATCTGTACACTGATAGTGATACACCCACTGCGTCCAAAAGTGACAAATATTGTCACTCTCCAATTCAAATCAGCAACGCAAAACGCATTTCAGTCCCGACGAACGGTTGCCGATACAGCGACTGACGGCTATCGACACATCATGGGAGTCGACTGTACACTTTTACCTATATAATTCTTGTCATAAGAGCACATACTCTGTGTCTGCAATTGTGACCATTGGGAACTGAACAGCTATGGCAGCAAACCCCATCCAACTGAGCGGGCTGGCAAGGCGACTGGTTGAAGACAGCCTCCTTGAAGAAGCAAAGGCGCGAGAGGCTTCAGAAGAAGCGCAAAAAACGCGCGTGCCTTTTGTCACCCACCTTGTACAGAACAACCTGGTTAGCGCCAAAGATATCGCAAACGCCGCCTCGGAAGAGTTCGGCACCCCGCTGCTTGATATCACCGCGCTGGACGCTGAGGCGATCCCCAAGAACCTGGTTGACGAGAAACTGATTCGCGCAAATCACGCCATACCTATTTACCATCGCGGTAACCGCTTGTTCGTGGCCGTGTCTGATCCAACCAACCGCAAGGCGCTTGATGAGATCAAGTTCCAGACTGGTATCTCTACCGAGGAAGTGCTGGTAGAAGAAAACAAGCTCAGTGCATTTATTGAAGCGTTCCTGGAATCACAGGAAGGTGGCGGACTTGGCGATCTGGGAGACGATGATGTTGACCTCGATCTGGAGGCCGTTGACGAAGCCGGCGGTGGTGGCGACGATGATGCTGTCACAAGCGCCGCCGACGACACACCAGTCGTGCGCTTTATCAACAAGATGCTGATGGATGCCATTAAAGGCGGGTCTTCTGACCTTCACTTTGAGCCCTTCGAGAAATCATACAAAGTCAGATTCAGAACTGACGGTATCCTGCACGAAGTCGCGCGGCCGCCGGTCAATCTTGGCCCCAGGATATCCGCACGTTTGAAGGTCATGTCCCAGATGGACATCTCTGAACGGCGGGTCCCACAGGATGGCCGTATCAAGCTCAAGATATCCAAATCAAAAGCGATCGATTTTCGCGTCAACACTCTACCGGTACTGTTCGGCGAAAAACTCTGTTTGCGAATTCTGGACCCGAGTAGCGCCAAGATGGGTATTGATGCACTTGGTTATGAAGAAAACCAGAAAAAACTCTACCTTGATGCGCTGCATAAGCCGCAGGGCATGTTCCTTGTAACCGGTCCTACCGGCTCGGGCAAAACCGTTTCGCTATATACCGGGCTCAATATTCTCAACACGCCGGAACTGAATATCTCAACCGCGGAAGACCCCGTAGAAATTAACCTTGAAGGCGTGAACCAGTGCCCGGTGAATCACAAGGTTGGACTGGGCTTTGCCGAAGCCCTGCGCTCCTTCCTGCGACAGGACCCCGACATTGTCATGGTCGGGGAGATCCGGGACCTGGAAACTGCTGAGATTTCAATCAAAGCCGCCCAGACGGGCCACATGGTGATGTCGACACTACACACCAACAGCGCACCGGAAACACTGACCCGCCTGCGGAATATGGGTGTGCCTGCTTTTAACCTGGCAACTTCGATCAACCTGATTGTTGCCCAGCGACTTGCCAGACGACTGTGTGACTGCAAGGTAAAGCGTGATGTGCCCAAGAGCGCACTGATAGAAAAAGGATTTTCTGAAGAAGATGTGGATAATGGGCTGGAAATCTACGGCCCCAACGGTTGTGACAAGTGTGGCGGTAGTGGCTACAAGGGCCGGGTTGGCATCTACGAGGTTGTCAGGATTACACCAGAGATTCAAAAAATTATTATGGAAGACGGCAACTCAATCGTCATTGCTGAAGCCTGCCAGAGAGAAGGATTTAACAATATCTTTCAGTCAGCGCTTATCAAGGTCAAAAATGGCCTGACCAGCATAGAAGAAGTTGACCGGGTGACCAGTGGTCACTAATACCGGGTTCGAAAGCACGAACCCCTGATATCCAGAGGAAGGACATGGCAGCCGCAAACACATTATTTGCATGGGAAGGCACTGATAAAGCCGGTCGCAAGACCAAAGGCGAGATTACCAGTTCCAACGCCAATGTCGCCAAGGCTGAACTGCGCAAGCAGGGGATCAACCCAACCAAGGTCACCAAGAAGTCCGGGGGCTTCTCCCTTGCGTCTATGGGCGCAAAAATTTCACCCGGTGACATCGCACTGTTCACGCGTCAATTGGCCACCATGATGAAAGCTGGCGTACCGCTGGTGCAGTCTTTTGAGATTGTCGCCGACGGCATGGACAACCCCATGATGAAAGACCTCATCCTGAAAATCAGGGATGATGTTTCTGCTGGTAACTCTTTCTCCTATGCTATTTCCCAGCATCCCAAGTACTTTGACGACCTGTTCTGCAACCTGATTGACGCAGGTGAGCAGTCAGGTTCTCTCGAAACCATGCTGGATCGACTGGCCACCTACAAAGAAAAGTCCGAAGCGCTCAAGGGCAAGATCAAGAGTGCAATGAACTACCCGATTGCGGTACTGGTTGTAGCAGGCGTGGTATCTGGCATTCTGCTCATCAAGGTTGTACCTCAGTTTGAAGAAATTTTTGCTGGCTTTGGTGCTGAACTGCCCGAGTTCACCCAGTTGGTTGTGAATATGTCCAACTGGATGCAGGACTGGTGGTTGGCGATAATTGTTGGCATTGGCGCAATCTACGCTGCCTACAAAGAAGCCCACAAACGATCAAAGGCAATTCGCGACGGTCAGGAAAGGCTGGCGCTCAAAATGCCGATCCTGGGTGACATTCTCGACAAGTCCTGCGTTGCCCGATTCGCACGGACTTTGTCGACAACATTTGCCGCAGGTGTTCCCCTGGTGGATGCGTTGGAGTCAGTTGCAGGCGCTGCCGGTAACGTCGTCTACCTTGAGGCTATCAACAAGATCAAGGACGACGTTGAAAGTGGTATCCAGCTTAATTACTCAATGAGACAGGTCAACGTCTTCCCCAACATGGTTATCCAGATGGTAGCTATTGGTGAAGAATCAGGCGCACTGGATGGCATGTTGGACAAGGCCGCAACCTACTACGAGGAGATGGTCGACAATGCAGTTGACGGTCTGACCAGTCTGATGGAACCAGTCATTATGTCTTTTTTGGGTGTGGTCATTGGTGGTCTTATCATCGCCATGTATCTGCCCATCTTCTCGATGGGTGACGCGATCGGCGGGGGTGGCGGCCACTAGGCCAGCCCCTTCCCCGTGCTCGACTACCTGGCCGCACTACAGGCAACTTTCCCTGTTCTCATCTACTTTTTTGTCCTCTGCTTCGGGCTCATTGTTGGCAGCTTCCTGAACGTTGTGATCTACCGACTGCCAGTCATGATGGAACGCGAGTGGGATGAACAGGCGCGGGAAATATTGAAGCTGGAACCACCCGAACCCGGCCCAGCCTTTAACCTGATGGTGCCAAATTCCCGCTGTCCCGGCTGTGGCCATGCCATCAGGCCCTGGGAGAATATTCCGGTGATCAGCTACGCTTTTTTGCGCGGCGCCTGTTCTGCCTGCCGAACTCACATCTCCTTGCGCTATCCGCTGGTTGAATTTGTTACCGGCTGCCTGACCGTATTGGTCGTATCACAGTTTGGATTGACACCAGCCGGACTTGCCTGCTGCCTGCTGTTGTTTGGCTTGATCGCCGCTTCCCTGATTGACTATGACACCCAACTGATACCTGACAGCATCACCATGCCGCTGCTCTGGCTTGGGCTTATTGTCAACTCAGCTGACCTGGTTGTACCGTTTGTCGATGCGTTTTGGGGTGCAGTTGCAGGCTACCTTGTGCTCTGGATCGTTTACCAGGCATTCAAGCTGGTAACCGGCAAGGAAGGGATGGGTTTTGGCGACTTCAAGTTACTCGCGATGCTTGGCGCCTGGATGGGTTGGCAAATGTTACCGCTGATCATCCTTGGCTCTTCACTGGCAGGCACCATTATTGGCGGTCTCCTGATTACCTTTGGCCGGGACAGATCTCACCCAATCCCGTTTGGCCCTTATCTCGCCATCGCTGGCTTTATCGCACTCATCTGGGGTGATGCCATTGTGACCAGCTACCTGCAGTTTGCAGCTTTCTGATGGGTTTTGTCGTCGGCATCACGGGTGGGATTGGTAGCGGTAAAACAGCAGTTACCGATCGCTTTGCAGCCAGAGGGATAACCATTGCCGATGCCGACGTGGCGTCCCGAACAGTTGTGGAACCAGGTCGCCCGGCCCTTGCAGACGTTGTCTCGCATTTTGGTACAGAAGTCCTCAACACAGACGGCACACTCGACCGGCGTGCGCTCAGGAACATCGTATTTAGCAACGAGAGCGAGCGCAAAGTACTCGAATCAATCACTGTCCCGGCGATTATGACCGAATTGCGCTCGATTCTTGCGGCGAGCCAATCGCCTTATGCTTTGTTAATGCTGTCGAGCGGTGGCGGGCGTTCTCCGCTGGTTCAGCGTAACCTGGTCGTTGACGTTTCAATCGAGGTACAGATCTCTCGCGTCATGGCACGCGACAACAGCACAAGGGATCAGGTGCTGGCAATAATGGCCGCCCAACCCAGCCGGGAATCAAGACTGGCCTATGCGGATGATGTCATTCGTAACGAGGGTACCATCGAGGAACTTGACGCGGCCGTTTTGCAATTACACCAGCAGTACCTCAGTACAGCCATGGATCCTGAGCACAAAATCCCCTAACCTGACGAATCCAGAAACGGTAAAAGAGCACAATGGCAATAACGCGCGTCAACTGCCCAATATGCAGGAAACCGGTGCAATGGGTTGAGAAAAACACCTTCCGGCCGTTCTGCTCAGAGCGCTGCAAGCTAATCGACCTTGGCGAATGGGCAAGCGGAAACCGCTTCATTCCGGAGGACGCGGAATACGACGACACCACCGCCGCCGACCTGGACCGGGATGGCGATCGTTAGGCTAGGCACCTTAACAATGGATCAGGTGCGATACTCGGCGTTAATCGTCACGTAGTCATGGGAAAGATCGGAGGTCCAGACGCGCTCTGATTCCTCGCCAGCGTTCAGGTCAACGGTGATCACAATTTCTTCCTGCGCCATAACCGCCCCACCAGCCGCTTCTGTATAGTCCTCTGACTTCTGGCCAGCCCGCATAAGCGGCACCTCGCCCAGATACACATCCAGTTTATTGACATCCAATTCTATCGGCGCTTTACCAATCGCCATAACAATCCGCCCCCAGTTTGCATCACTGGCGAACAGGGCTGTCTTCATCAGCGGCGAATTGGCAATGGAGTAGGCAACAGCCAGGCAATCAGCTGAAGTCCTCCCATGGTTAACGCGCACCTCAACAAATTTGGTTGCGCCTTCGCCATCCCGGATAATTCCTTGCGCGAGCTCAAGACACAGCGACTCCAGTGCGCCAGCAAACGCCTGCTGTCCTTCACCTGGCGAGCTGACATCAACCCCTGCTACCCCGGTTGCCGTGAGCATGCAGGAGTCATTGGTCGATGTGTCACTGTCTACCGTAATCCGATTGAATGACCTGGCAACGGCTGTAACGAGCAGCGATTGCAAGACAGCCTGCGTACAACCGGCGTCTGTTGCGATGTAGCAAAGCATGGTCGCCATATTGGGCTGGATCATTCCGGCACCCTTGGCAATGCCGGTAATTGAGATGGTTTTACCATCAATCAGCACCTGCCTGGAACAGATTTTTGGCCGCGTATCGGTGGTCATGATGCCATGAGCCGCTTCGAGCCAGTGATCCCCTGACAGCGACGCCAGGGCGCGCTGCAGGGCACCTATAATCTTCTCAACAGGCAATCGCTCACCAATCACGCCAGTGGAAAAGGGTAAAACGGCGGCAGGAATTGCACCGGTACATTGCGACAATGCATTGCAACAATCGAGCGCATCGTTGATACCCGCTTCACCCACGCCAGCATTGGCATTACCACTGTTGATCAGAAAATAGCGTGTTGCGGTTGACTGCAGATGGCGTTTGCCAAGGATGACCGGGGCTGCAGCAAAATGGCTGCGAGTAAAGACACCGGCGGTGCTACTACCCTCGGCAAACTCAAACAGCACAAGGTCGTGACCGCCCTTCTTTTTGATACCACAGGCTATCGATGCCAGTCTTACCCCGGGCACAGGTACATGGTCAATTGTGTGAGGACCAACGGCCATTGCTATAGCTTACCGTGGCAGGCTTTATATTTTTTGCCCGATCCGCATGGACAGGGTTCATTACGCCCAACTTTGCGTTCCTGACGAACAAAAGGCGTTTGTTGCGGCGCATCCTCTCCACCGCCGGCCCCTGGTCCGGGAACCGCTTCACCCAGCGCACTCACTTCCTGCTTGTTGAAGTTCATTCTGGCTCGTGCTTCTTCCTCTCGGCGCTGCGCTTCCATCGCCGCAACGTCTTCTTCACTTTGCAGGCGAACACGTGACAGCGTACGAATGACTTCCGTTTTCACGTTGTTGAGCAGTTCCTCGAACAACTCAAAGGCTTCCCGCTTGTACTCCTGCTTGGGTTGCTTCTGCGCATAAGCCCGCAGGTGAATTCCCTGGCGCAGGTAGTCCATTGCGGCCAGGTGTTCTTTCCAGAGGTTGTCCAGGATTCGCAGCATGATCTGTTTCTCAAACTGCCTGATGCCCGGCCCAATTGCCTCTGCCTTTTTGTCGTAGTCTTCACGGATTTCGCTGACAATCTTTTCTCGCAGCAATTCTTCGTGCAGCGAGTCATCCTCATCCAGCCATCGCTTAACCGGCAGTGTCATCCCAAACTCCGTGTGCAGGGCCTGCTCAAGCCCCACAACGTCCCACTGTTCTTCCAGGCTCTGGGGCGGGATGTAGCCATCAATCACCTGACCGATCACATCAACCCAGAGCGCATCGATCGTCTCAGAGACGTCTTGTGCCTCCATCAGTTCATTACGCTGCGCGTAAATCATCTGGCGCTGGTCATTCGCCACATCATCGTATTCAAGCAATTGCTTGCGTATGTCAAAGTTCCTGCCTTCAACCTTGCGTTGGGCTTTCTCAATCGCGTTGTTTACCATCTTGTGTTCGATGGCCTCACCTTTCTCCATGCCAATACGCTGCATCAGGGACTTGACACGATCCGACGCAAAAATTCGCATCAGGTTGTCATCCATGGAAAGGAAAAAGCGCGATACGCCCGGGTCACCCTGGCGTCCCGCACGGCCGCGAAGCTGATTGTCTATTCGGCGACTTTCATGCCGTTCTGTGCCGATAACATGCAATCCACCCGCCTGCAGCACAATCTGGTGGTTCTTCCGCCACTGTTCTTTCACCGCCTCAATCTGTTCGGCTGTTGGATTATCCATACTTGCAACTTCTGCTTCCCAGTTGCCGCCAAGGAGAATGTCAGTACCACGACCGGCCATGTTCGTCGCAATCGTTACCGTACCCGGTCGACCAGCCTGGGCAACAATTTCCGCCTCCCGTTCGTGGAACTTTGCATTCAACACACTGTGCTTGATCTTGCGCTTGTTCAGCAGGTTGGAGAGACGCTCTGACGACTCAATTGAGGCGGTACCAACCAGTACAGGCGCTTTTTGTTCAATCGCCTCCAGAATACATTCCACAATCGCCTCAAACTTCTCATCAATGGTGAGATAGATAAGGTCGTTATGATCCACCCTTACCATTGGCAGGTTGGTTGGAATAACAACCACCTCAAGACCGTAAATCTGGTTAAACTCGAACGCCTCGGTATCTGCCGTACCCGTCATACCAGCCAGCTTGTTGTACAGGCGGAAGTAATTCTGGAAGGTTGTCGAAGCGAGCGTCTGGGTCTCGTTGGTAATCGTGACGCGCTCTTTTGCTTCTATGGCCTGGTGAATGCCGCCCGACCAGCGTCGACCTGGCATGGTTCGGCCCGTGTGCTCATCAACGATCACAATTTCATTGTTCGAAACGATGTAATCCACGTCTTTATGGAACAGGCTGCTTGCCTTTACTGCGTTATGAACATGATGCAGCAAAGTCAGGTTCGATGTGCCATAGAGTGAGTCACCGGGTTGCAGGAGACCATGTTTGATCAGAAGTCCCTCAACCTTGACGTGCCCTTCTTCTGTCAACTCTACATCGCGCTGCTTCTCGTCAACGTAGTAGTCACCGGGTGGCTCAACCTCATTCAGGATGTCCTCTGCCGTCTTCTCCTGGCGCACCAGTTGCGGGACAATTTTGGTGATGGTCGCGTAGAGCTCAGACGTATTTTCGAGACCGCCGGAAATAATCAGCGGCGTACGCGCCTCATCAATCAGAATGGAGTCAACCTCATCGACGATCGCAAAATTCAACGGCCGCTGTACCCGGTCTTCGAGGCTAAATGCCATATTGTCGCGCAGGTAGTCAAAGCCAAATTCGTTGTTGGTACCGTAGGCGATATCCGAATGATAGGCGGCTCGTTTTTCTTCATGGGACTGTCCGGCGTGAACAACACCCACGCTCATGTCCAGTGCTTTAAACACTGGCCCCATCCACTCAGCGCCCCATTTTGCAAGGTAGTCGTTCACCGTGACCAGGTGCACGCCATCCCCGGGAATGGCATTCAGATACAGTGGCAAGGTCGCGACGAGTGTCTTGCCTTCACCCGTGCGCATCTCTGCGATTTTCCCCTCGTGCAGGGATATACCACCTATCATCTGGACATCAAAAATACGCATGCCAAGCGCTCGCCTGGCAGCCTCACGCACGGTGGCAAATGCTTCTGGCAACAGTTCGTCGAGCGATGAACCAGCCTCGAAACGCTCCCGGAGTTTTTGGCGCTGGCCGGCAATTGCTTCATCCGACAGCGCTTCCATGTCGGGTTCCAGTTGGTTGATGCGCAAAACGACCTTATTCATCCGCTTCAGTTCGCGGTCGTTTCTGCTACCAACTAATTTCCTGATGACCTGAAATACCATGATCTGTTATCTCGCTAATTGCACAAGGTGTGAGAGAGTAATTCGTGAGAGTGACCGCACCCTGGGGCGCGGCCCAAAGATCATCGGCTGGCGCGATGTATGTAGGAAGACGGATCGACAACGCGACCGTTTTTGAAAACTTCAAAATGGACATGAGGGCCAGTAGAACGTCCACTGCTGCCCATCAGGCCGATGGTCTGGCCTTTCTTGACAATATCGCCAACCTTGACGACCAGTTCCTTGTGGTGGCCATAGCGGGTTGAGAAGCCACCACCGTGGTTGACCTCAACCATTTGGCCATAACCGCTACGAGGCCCCGCATAAACAACAACACCCGCAGCTACAGTCACGACCTCCGCGCCTTCTTTGCCGGCAAAATCAACACCATTATGCCAGGCGCGACGCCCGGTAATGGGGTCATTACGGGCGCCAAAGCGGGAGGACATCCACCCTTTCTTGACGGGCCTTCCGGCGAGGAAGACATCATCCTGCAACTTCCTGTTGACGAGCAGGGTCTCGAGAACACTGAGCTGTTGCTCCCGGTTATCTATATCCTGGGCAAGTTGCTCCAACAGTTCCAGGTATGGTGGTGCTGTGTATCCGGCTGCAGACTCAGGTAACTCCGGACCACCCATCGCAGGCGGCTGGGAAAAATCAAACTCGCCTTCATCAAGCTTGGCGACGCTGGTGAGCCTCTCACCAAGTGCATCAAGACGAACAATTCGGGCCTGGAGCTGTGCCAGGCGCAAGGCACTGGCTTCAAGATTCACCTCGGCGTCACGCTGTGCGTTAACAATCGTGCGCTCCTGTTCAGCAAGAACCTGGCGCCACTTACCAACCATATCGGTAGTCAGGGCCGCCTCGCCCATTCCCTTCTGGTAGGCGAAATAACCAGCGGCTGCCGGTATTCCAAGCAGGCCAGCTATCGTCAATCCCAGCAAAATTCCATTTGCTGTGAATGATCTCGCCCGGCCAGAGCGATTGTCGACGATGATAAACTTCATGCGTTTCCTAACTTCAGTCCAGTCTTTACGTTAGTTGCCAGGGCGCTTCCATTACGTATGCCCCGCCAGTTATATTCCCGTGACCTCTGCTGATCCGTCTTCCAATGGCCCGAATACCAGAATCCATTCAAAATCCGCACCAGATTCTCAATACCGGGCGCGGTTCCTTACATCGACTCTACACCCACGCTCAGGAACTGCTAAGGGTAGAGCAAAAAATTGCCCATCTAATGCCAGCCAACGTCCACGTCGCTGCACTGGATAACGAGATCCTTCATCTTGTTACCCCGTCGCCTGCGGCCGCGACCCGCGTGCGTTACCAGAGCCGAAAAATCATCGCGGCGCTGGGCCTGCCGCTAAAATCTGTCAAGGTTTCCGTACGCCCTGAGACGCCAACGCCTTTACAGCGGAAAAGACCACCACTTCCACTCTCTGCGGAAAACGGGCAACAACTGGCAGACACCGCCAAATATATCGAAGATGAGGGATTGCGGGAAGCATTGATAAGGCTTTCTAATCGTGCAATCGACGACTAGACGCACCACAAGGGTGCGTTACTGCTCCGCCAATAGTGGACGAGCGTAGCTTGCTGGCGCAAGATCCGCATCATCAAACGTGACAATTTCCCACGCGTCGCGCTGTTCCAGCAGTGCCTCTCTTAACGCATGGTGGGCTGAATGTCCGGACTTGTGTCCGATAAACTCACCAATAATCGCGTGTCCCATGAGGTACAGATCGCCAATGGCGTCCAGAATCTTGTGGCGGACAAACTCATCTTCGTGCCGAAGGCCTTCATCATTGAGCACCCGATACTCATCTACAACAACAGCATTGTCCAGGCTGCCACCCTGTGCCAGGTTCTGTTCTCGCAGGAACTCGAATTCCTGCATCAGGCCAAAAGTCCGCGCGCGACTCACTTCTTTCACAAAAGATGTCGTACTGAAATTTACGCTGGCGCGTTGTTCCTTGATAACCGGATTATCGTAGACAATGGTGTGACTTATCCGAAAGCCATCGTAGGGCTGGATGGTCGCCGTCTGGTTGTGCCAACGCACCCCCTCTGGCCCGGTGACACTCACTTTCTTCTTGATTTTTATAAACTTTTTCGAAGCATTCTGCTCCAGAATCCCGGCCGACTGAATCAGGAAGACAAACGTTGCCGCACTACCATCCATGATCGGCATTTCGGGCCCGCTCACTTCGACATAGGCGTTATCAATGCCAAGACCGCTAAATGCCGACATCAGGTGTTCAATCGTGGCAATCTTGTACCCGCCTTTCTCGATTGTCGTGGCGAGTGTCGTATCGCAGACATACTCACTTAACGCGGGAATCTCGAGCACTGGGTCTGCATCCACTCGCACAAACACGATCCCGGTGTCTGCTGGTGCCGGACGCAGTGTAAGGTACACCTTCTCACCCGTGTGAAGTCCTACGCCGGTCGCACGAATCACATTATTCAGCGTTCTTTGCTTGATCATTGTTGTTCTTGTCCCTAAAAAGCGGCGCGAATCATAACAAAATCTCGCGCATCAGCACACCGCGAGCCCTATAAATTGCCCATAACGCTGTCCAGAGGGCACGAATCAACCCTTCGACCCCAACGCGTGACATTAGTTGCAACCTTTGTCGCCCGTTTATCGGTTAACTAGTCAGCCTGACGGCGCAGGAATGCAGGAATATCGAGGTACTCCATGTCCTTGCCGGTCGGCACACCGTCACCCTGGCTTGCCGCCTTTCGCATGACAGTGGGTCGGTCGAAGTCACCATAGTCCACTGAGCCATCGCCAGCAATCTTCTTCTGTGTGTTATCGACAACCTTTTTGGGTCTTTCGAGCTCAATCTGTCCCAAACCGGTTGCCACAACGGTAACCCTGATCTCATCGTGCATTTCAGGATCAATAACCGTGCCAACTACAACAGTTGCATTGTCAGACGCGAACTCTTCTATGGTTGCACCTACTTCAGAGAATTCACCCAGCGAAATTTCTGCCGTCGCCGCGATGTTAACGAGAATGCCCCTTGCACCATTGAAGTCGATGTCTTCGAGCAATGGACTGCGAATTGCTGCCTCGGCAGCCTCTCGTGCACGATTCGGTCCGCTGGCACTACCAGTTCCCATCATGGCCATGCCCATCTCCGACATCACCGTGCGCACATCAGCAAAGTCGACGTTAATCATGCCAGGACGGATAATCAGATCCGCGATCCCCTGAACGGCGCCAAGCAGGACGTCATCAACTGAAGCAAATGCCTTCAGCAATGGCGTTTCAACACCCATGATAGACAGCAGTTTCTGGTTCGGTATGGTGATCAGGGAGTCAACGTGCGCTGAAAGTTCCTTGATACCAGCCTCCGCCAGCGCCATGCGTTTCTTGCCCTCAAACACAAATGGTTTGGTAACTACTGCAACGGTCAGGATATTTAGGCTCTTCGCCACTTCCGCCACGATCGGCGCAGCACCCGTACCCGTGCCACCACCCATGCCAGCTGTGATAAACACCATGTCTGCACCGGCAAGTACCTCGGCGATCCGCTCTTTGTCCTCCAGCGCGGCCTCGCGACCCATATTGGGGTTTGCGCCAGCACCAAGGCCCTTGGTGATATTGGAGCCAAGTTGCAATAGCGTCTTGGCTGACAGGCTGTGTAACGCCTGCGCATCTGTGTTGGCGCAGATAAAATCAACACCCTGGATATCCTGGTTGAGCATGTGCTGAACGGCATTGCCACCGCCACCACCAACGCCAACCACCTTGATCACCGCACTTTGCGGTGCGCTATCAACTAATTCGAACATAAGTAAACCTCCTTAAGGTTCCTTTTTGAGTTAGTAATTACCCATAAACCAGCTTTTTACTTTGCCAACGAGGCCATTCATGCCCACGTTTACCGGCATCGCCACACGATCACCCTGCTGTTTTGCGCCATACAAAAGGAGCCCCACCGCAGTTGAATAAATTGGATTTCGAATAATGTCTGTCAGCCCGGTCACACCGGTGGGTTTACCAATACTGACTGGCATGTGGAAAATTTCTTCAGCAAGCTCAACCACGCCTTCCATCTTCGAAGTTCCACCGGTCAACACGATGCCTGCTGCGATCAGGTCTTCAAAGCCGCTACGCCTGAGCTCAGCCTGGATAAGGGTAAAGAGTTCGTCATATCGCGGCTCAACCACCTCAGCAAGCGCCTGTCGGGACAGGTCACGATCCACGCGATCGCCGACGCTGGGCACCTTGATGGTTTCGTTCTCACCGGCAAGGCTCGCCAGCGCGCACGCATACTTGATCTTGATTTCTTCAGCATTGGGCGTTGGTGTACGCAGCGCCATGGCAATGTCGTTGGTCACCTGGTCACCTGCAATAGGGATAACAGCGGTATGCCTGATTGCACCATCGGTGAAAACAGCGATGTCTGTTGTCCCGCCACCAATATCAACCAGACAGACCCCAAGGTCTTTTTCATCTTCTGTCAATACGGCATAACCTGACGCCAACTGCTCGAGGATGACATCCTCGACTTCCAGCCCGCACTTGCGAATACACTTCTCAATGTTCTGCGCCGCATTAACCGCGCAGGTGACGAGATGAACCTTCGCTTCCAACCTGACGCCTGACATACCAAGAGGCTCCTTAACACCCTCCTGGGCATCTATGACGTACTCCTGGGGCAAGATATGCAGGATCTTCTGGGCTGCCGGAATGGCAACAGCCTGGGCCGCATCGATAACCCGTTCGATGTCTGGCTGAAAGACCTCACGATCGCGAATTGCCACGATGCCGTGGGAATTCAGACTGCGGATGTGACTGCCGGCAATACCCGCGTACACCGCGTTTATCTGGCAGCCGGCCATCAGTTCGGCTTCTTCCACAGCCCGCTGAATCGACTGCACGGTCGATTCAATATTGACGACAACACCCTTCTTCAGTCCCCGCGAAGGATGGCTGCCGATACCAATGATCTCGACATCACCCTCGGGTGAAATTTCGCCGACGATACACACAACCTTGGAGGTTCCGATATCCAGTCCGACAATCATCCGATTCCCTATTGAAGCAGTCATAGCCTGATTTCTCTCTGCATGTTTTCTGATTTGGCAACATCAAGGTCACTTGGCGACGATTTCCAACTCACCGCAAGCCCATTGGAATAGCGGGTATCTATTTGCTGCACTTCGCCCATCCGACCGCTGAGATCGGTGTTCTCAATCACAAACAGGTACCGCTGAACACGCTCCTTGATATCTTCTTTTCCGAGCAAAACCCGGATCTTCTTGTCTGTTGTAAATTCCCAGGCGCCGCGCTCGTCAAGGCGCAACGTTTCAAGTGCAGTTCCGGTACGCGCCAGTGATTTTGTTAGCTGTTGGTATTGCTGCATAACAAGCTGCTCCTTGCCCTGCGGGCCGTAAAGCTGAGTAAGTTTGCCGATATGTGCGTGCACCGAGGCAAAGGCCCGTCCTTCATCGTTAACGTAAGAATCATCATTCCAGTAGGCAATAGGCCGCTCAGGCACAACCGTGAGACGAACCCGGTCAGGCCACTGCCTCGATACCTCAACGTGATGAATCCATTCGATAGATTCAATCGAGCCCTTGATGTCAGAAAGTCTCGTCAAACTCTGAAAATCTTCGCGCATGACCAGCAGCACTTCTTCCCGCTGCGCGTCGTTCAGATCACCATCAATTGCGACGTAATTGATATCCAGCGAATAATCCAGCGCCGCGTTCACGGCGATTCCTGCCGTTACAACCACCAGGGCTATCGCTACAAGAAGTTTGCGATTAATCACCATCACACCTCCTGTCGGCCCAGCTTTCCCGCAAGGTGAGCGCAAGCTTGCTCGTCTCACCCGCTCCCTGGGTGAGGACAAAATCCCCCGCAGCCACGAGTTCGTCGAGGCGGCCCGGGACATCCGCAATGGATCTGATGAACTCGATCCCATCCGCCTTTTTTCGACTCAGGGCTTTGGCCAGGTCTTCTCCTGTCGCCCCGGGGATGACCTTCTCGCCTGCGGCATAGACGTCCAGCAGAATCAGGTAATCAACACTTGCCAGCACATCAACAAACTGGTCAAACAGATCCAGGGTGCGCGTGTACCTATGGGGCTGGTAAACCATAACCAGGCGTGCATCCGGCCAGCCGGCACGCACTGATTCGATCGTGGCACGTACTTCACTGGGATGGTGGCCATAGTCATCAACGAGCACAAACTCACCGGCACCAATACTGAATCGGCCATGATTCTCAAAGCGTCTACCCACGCCACCAAATGAAGCAAGTCCATCAACAATATCCTTGTCGGACACACCCTCATCAGTTGCCACGGCTATTGCCGCAAGCGCATTGAGCACGTTATGTCGACCTGGCAAACCAAGCGTCACGTCGAGATCAGTATGCCCCGTTCGCGCCACGGTAAAGAAAGTAGTGCCAGCTTCCTGGGCCAGATTGGTCACGCGCACATCGGCGTCCGGATCAAACCCGTAGGTGAGAACAGAGCGTTTGACTTCCGGGAGCAAAGACTTCACTACCGGATCATCCAGGCAGGCAACCAGCAGACCATAGAATGGCAGGTTGTGTATGAACTCCAAAAATGCCCGCTGCAGCTTGTCGAAGCTGCCTTCGTAGTAACTCAAGTGATCACGGTCCACATTCGTCAACACCGCAACCATAGGCTGCAGATGCAGAAACGACGCATCTGACTCATCTGCTTCAGCAACGAGAATACGGGATGCACCGAGCCTGGCGTTTGATGCTGCACTGTTAAGCAACCCACCAATAACAAACGTTGGATCAAGTCCAGCCTGGCCCAGTACAGAAGCAATAAGGCTGGTGGTTGTCGTTTTGCCATGTGTCCCGGCAACCGCAATACCATGCCTGTAACGCATCAGTTCAGCCAGCATTTCAGCGCGCCTGACAACCGGGATGCGGCGCAAGGTAGCGGCCGCAATTTCGGGGTTTTCCAGATCAATCGCCGACGAAGTAACAACCACGTCAGCGCCATCTATGTGGCTGGCGCTGTGACCGATATCCACGCGCACACCAAGCTCCCTCAGTCTTCTCGTCACCGCGCCCTCGGCAATATCCGATCCGGAAATCTGGTAACCCTGATTGAGGAGCACTTCAGCAATGCCACACATTCCGGCCCCACCAATGCCAATAAAGTGAATCTGCCTGATGCGCCGCATTTCCGGGACATCCATAACCTGCATCACGGGACTAGCGACCATGTTTGGTCCCCCGTACTTTTTTAGTTGATCTGCCGGACCTGGAAGGCGCCAGCACGGGTTCCCTGACACATTCATACTCAATACGCAGCAAAATCGCGACCAGCACAAAACTGATGATCAGGCTGTTGCCGCCGTAACTCATGAGCGGCAGCGTCAGCCCTTTGGTTGGTAGCAGCCCGATGTTCACGCCAATGTTGATTGACGCCTGGACCCCCAACAGCAAAGCAATGCCGTACGCAAGTAGCGCATGAAAGCCTTGCCCCCTTACCTCAGCAATACGACCAATCCAGGCACCGCGCACAATCAGCGTGGCAAAAGCACCAATGACGACAACAGCCCCCATGACGCCAAGCTCTTCGGCGACGATCGAAAAGAGAAAGTCGGTATGCGCTTCAGGGAGAAAAAACAATTTCTGAATGCTGTTGCCTAACCCCAGCCCAAACCACTCGCCTCGACCAAAAGCGATCAATGCCTGGGTCAACTGGTAGCCACCACCAAACTGATGCTCCCAGGGATCGGTAAATGCTGTCAGCCGCGCCAGCCGATACGGCTGGTCGATAATCACGTAAGCGGCGCCAGCAGCAACCACCAGGATCATTGGCAGGAAATAGCGCAGAGGTACTCCCGTAAGAAATACCATGCCAAGAACGGCTGACAGGATGACAACAGCTGCACCGAAGTCGGGTTGCATGAGCAACAACAGGACGACCGGCACCATCAGGGCAAGCGGTTTCAAGAAGCCTCTAAAACTGCCGCAAACATCCTCTTTATGGCGCACCAGATAGCCCGCCATGTAGATAACCAGAAACAGCTTCGCGAACTCTGATCCCTGCAGGGTAAAACCGCCCAATGCAATCCAGCGGGTACTACCGTTAACTTCTTTGCCAATGCCTGGCACCAGAACAGCAACCAGCAGGCTAAAGCAGGCGCCAAGCAGCAGCCAGTCAAAGCGTTGCCATATTCGCACAGGCACTGACAATGCAGCCAATCCGGCTACCAGCGCTATCGACATATAGGCGGCGTGGCGAATAAACATGTGGAATGGGTTACCAAAATTCCTTGCTGATATCTCGCTCGACGCAGAGGCAACCATCACCAGCCCAAGGGTGATAATCACCAGGAAAACGCTGGAAATAACCGGATCCACTGGCCAGCGAAATTCAGTCACAGTCGAGGCTTGGGCTGCAACAGTTCGGGCCGCGCTCGGTCGGGCCGCGCTCGGTCGGGCCGCACCAGATCGAGTCGAGATTGGTCGGGGATTCGCCTGCGCCGCCAGCGTCATAAGCGAGCCTCCCCAAGCACCAGCGCCTTGAACTGCTCGCCTCTGTCCTCAAAGTTCTTGAACTGATCAAAGGACGCACATCCCGGTGAGAACAGCACGACGTCGCCCGGCCGTGCGCTGTTCCTGATGTCAGACAGCACATCCGGTAGCGTTTCATGCACATGGACAGCCCGGGTTAACCCAAGACCACGCACAATGTGATCGCGATCTACGCCAAAGACGTAAACAGCCTTCACCTGGGTTCGAACAGCATCAGCCAGCGCGGTAAAGTCCGCTCCCTTTGCCTGACCGCCAAGGATCAGAAACAGATCCCCGGCCTCACCCGCAAAACCGTTTACCGCCGCCAGGGTTGACCCCACATTGGTCGACTTCGAGTCATTGATAAAACTGACCCCCTCAACACTTGCAAAAAACTCACAACGATGAGGCAGGCCGGTAAAATCGCGCAGCGCCTTCAGCATAAGGGACAGGTCCCAACCCAGGGAAGACCCGATAGCAAGCGCGGCCATCGCATTTAGATGGTTATGGCTGCCCCGCATACCCAGTTGGGTGACCTCAATCAGCTTGTCTGCGCCGCGCACAATGTAGGTCAGGTGTCCTTCCGAGAGAAAACCAAAATCCTGCGGCGTGGGAGGCAAATCATCACCAAAACTGACGACCCTCTCGTTCGGCACGCCAAAATCAAACTTGATACCTCGATTGATAATCGCGATATCACACGCCGCATAGATGGCCGCCTTGGTCCGGTAATAGGTTTGGGTATCCGGATACCTGTCCTGGTGATCCGGTGAGAGATTAAGCACCACGCCCACGCGACATCTTGGCGCAGTTGCGGTTTCAAGCTGGTAACTGGATATCTCCAATACGAAAACTTCATTGTTCTGGTCGAGCAGGTCGAGACACGGTGTGCCGATATTCCCGCCTACACCAGAGCGCAGACCTGCGGCACGCGCCAATTCACCGGTGAGCGCGGTCACCGTACTTTTGCCGTTGGAGCCTGTGATCGCAATAACCGGTTGGTCCGCGACCTCGGTAAACATGGCAACGTCACCCGTTACAGGGACCCCGGCCGCTATGGCACTCGCAATTGCCGGCATGCTTCGTGGGACGCCCGGGCTCAGCACAATTTCTTCTGCCCCAAGCAACCGTGCACTATCGATTGGACCAAAGGGTATAGCCGCCGAAAGATTCGATAGCGCAGGCAGCAGCGCGGGGGCAGGATTGTCATCCATGACCGCAAAACTTGCGCCACGCCGCGCGAGGTAGCGGGCGCAGGACAGGCCGGTTTTGCCCAGTCCAACAATCACTTTAAACCCCTCCACTCGTGCGACCCTCGGCAAAAATCTGCTCAACTTCCCCATGATCGCTAAACGGATAGCGCACCCCGTTTATTTCCTGGTAATCCTCGTGGCCCTTGCCTGCCAGCAATACAACATCACTTTCCTCTGCACAAAGAAGCGCCGTGCGGATCGCTAGACGTCGATCCTGTAACACCTGCACCCGGTCACGATCTTCCACGTCCTTCAGCATTTCATCGATGATGGCAGCAGGATCTTCAGATCGCGGGTTATCGTTAGTGAAAACAGCGCGATCAGCACCCTGGAATGCGACGCGGCCCATCATGGCGCGCTTGCCCCTGTCACGATCACCGCCACACCCGATAACGCACCAAAGCTGTCCGCGCGCGTGTGGCCGCAGTGAGATCAGCGCCTTCTCAAGCGCGTCAGGTGTGTGCGCATAGTCGATCACTACAACCGGGAAGCCTGGCATCACACGGGATTCCATTCTTCCACGGACAGTAGGCAGAGACCCGGCAACGCGGCACGCTTCGGTGAAATCAGTATCCAGGAGCCCCAGCACACAAAGTGTCGCCAACAGGTTGCTGACATTAAATTCACCCAGCAGTTGCGAGGAAACAGCCTCACAGCCCCAGGGTGAAACAACTTCAAGATCAAACCCGTTCTCACGAAACACAATCGAGTCACAGTAGACATCTGCCGATTCATCCCGCTGGCTATAAGTCAGCACCCGGACATCGGACGACAGGCTCGTAGACAGTTCACGGCCGAACTCATCGTCAAGGTTCAGCACTGCCGAACGCAGACCACCAACCTCAAACAGCAGCCGCTTCGCCGCCTTGTAGTCCCTGAAGGAGCGGTGATAATCCAGGTGATCACGGGTCAGGTTGGTTAGAACAGCAACGTCAATATGAGTACCGGTGACGCGCCCCTGCGCAAGACCGTGAGAAGACGCCTCCATGCAGATACTGTCGGCACCGTCCGCTTGCATGCTTGCCAGTTTTGCCTGCAGGTCGATGGCATCCGGTGTTGTCAGGCCAGGGTCGCGGAGGCTGGGTGGCACACCAAAACCGAGGGTACCAACAACACCACAGTGGCGCCCGGTCAAGTTTATTGCCTGCGCCACAAAATGTGTGCATGACGTTTTGCCATTGGTGCCGGTCACGGCAATCATTGTCATCGAGGCTGAGGGGTCCCCAAAAAAGCGGGAGGCGATAACACCACGAATTGTGGCCAGGTTGTCGACCGCAATAACGGGCACAGCAAACGGTTCATCGACGGGTCGGAGCAACGGTACCGGCGACTCGCAGAGGACTGCCGCCGCCCCCTTGCCTATCGCGTCAAGAATGAAATCCCGTCCATCACTATTTCCCCCGGGCATGGCAAGAAAGAGTGAACCAGACCGAACCTGCCGACTATCACTGGTGACATGGCTGATCAGAAGATCCGGATACGCCTCGCCAGGTGCGGCAGAATCAGGTTGGACCACACCAGGTTGGACCACACCAGATTGGACCACCGCTGTCAGGAGTTCGCTTAGTCGCCGTTTCATCTAAGCCGCCTTCCCATCTGTCGAAACGGGAGGTACGTTCAGGAGTCGCAGCGCACCAGCAATGACTCGTGCAAAAACAGGCGCCGCTACCGCGCCCCCACCATATTCACCGTTGCGTGGATCATTGATCATGACAACGCCAACGATCCGGGGGTCCTGTGCAGGTGCCATACCGGCAAAGAATGCCAGGTGCCGGGTATCCTCGTAACCTGACTCACCAACTTTTCGAACTGTCCCGGTCTTGCCTGCGATATCGTAGCCTTCAATGCTGGCGCGACGTCCGGTTCCCTCGTTGATCACCCCGGCCAGCATGGTACGAATGTCGCGTGCAACCTGCTCATCTATGACGCGAACTCCGTCGGTGCCCTTGCCCCTTATGATAGAAACATCCCTGCGAACGCCATCGCGCGCAATCGTCGCATAGGCGGCAGCAAGCTGAAGCGGCGTGACCGTCAGGCCATAACCGTAGGCAAAAGTTGCCCGTTCGATATCCTTCCAACGTCGATGATTGGGGAGAAAACCCGTGCTCTCCCCAGGAAATCCAATGCCAGTCGCCTGGCCAAATCCCATGGCCTGGAATTTGGTCCATACGTCAAATTCATTCAGCGAGAGAGCAACCCGGGTGATGCCCACCTGGCTTGACTTGGAAATAATCCCGGCGAGGGTAAGCTTTCCGTAGTTCGATGGATCAGGAATCGTTTTGCCATCAACATGAATAAAGCCCGGACTGGTGTCGACCACCGTAGCCAGATCCATGGTGCCGGATTCAAGCGCAACAGCCACAGTGAGCGGCTTGACCGTCGAACCGGGTTCAAACACGTCAGTCACCGCCCGGTTACGTACTGAAGCCAGTTCCAGGTTGGCGCGATTGTTCGGGTTGTAGGATGGCTGGTTAACCATGGCCAGCACTTCGCCGGTGCGAACATCAAGAATGACAAACGATCCCGAGGCTGCACCGTGGAAACTCACCGCAGATTTCAGCTCGCGATAGGCAAGGTACTGCAGGCGCAAGTCGACGCTCAGATCCAGGGCTTTGCCCGGCTTCGCTTCGGTTACCGGCATGATATCCCTGACAATTTCACCGTACAGGTTCTTTAGTACCTTCTTTTTGCCTGGACTACCCTGCAGCCAGCGGTCAAATGACAGCTCCAGGCCTTCCTGCCCCTTATCATCAATGTTAGTGAACCCAACAATATGCGCCGCAACTTCTCCAGCGGGATAAAAGCGTTGGTACTCGCGTTCCGGATAGACACCCTTGACCTCAAGCGAGAGGATCTTTTGTGCTTCTGGTGGCGGCATATGCCGGCGCAGATAGATGAACGATTTATCGCTATTGCGTTCCAGGCGTGATCTGAACTCTTCCGGCGTTACCCCAAACATCAGCGCCAGTTGATCGAGCCGAGCTGCTTCCTTGAGCAACTCCTGTGGATTCGCCCAGATACTGGTCACCGGCGAACTGATAGCTAGCGGCTTACCCTGCCGATCCCGGATCATGCCGCGGTGGGCATTAATACGCTCCATACGGATGGTTCGCGCATCACCCTGATCCTGCAGGAAGTCTTTCTCGACCAGGTACAGGTAGACCACGCGCGAACTCATCGCCGCTGCCGCGAGCACTATTAGCGCAATGACAAAATGGATTCGCTCAATTGCCAGCATGCGTTACTTCCTCACCACGACAATACTGGTGGGATCTGGTGACAACATCCCCAGGTCTTCCCGCGACAATTGATCGACGCGGGTATAGTCAGCCCAGGCGCTTTGTTCCAGCAGTAGCTTTTCAAACTCACTATCAAGGAAGTCCTGTTGGCGCTGCTGTTCCTGTAACGCAGCGTAAAGTTGCCTGGTCTGATGCGACGAATACACAACGCCAAGCGCCGACAGAAAAACGAGCCCGAGTAGCAGCCCGACCGATAACTGGCGCCAGCGAACAAGAAACAAAGCGAGTCTATGCAGGGGACTCATCTTTTCTCCGCTATTCGCATGATTGAACTTCGTGCCCGTCTGTTATTGGCAACCTCGGCTTCGCCTGGCTTTACTGGCTTACCAACCAGTCGTAATTGCCTGACTATCTGGTCATCTCGGATAGGCAGACGGTCTGGCAGTTGTTCACCTCGCGCGAGATCACGCATAAATCGCTTCACTATTCTGTCTTCCAGCGAGTGGAAGCTGATCACGACAAGCCGTCCGCCCGGCCCCAGCAGGTCAACCACTGACCGCAGGCACGCCTCCAACGCGTCGAGTTCGTGATTGATAAAAATCCTGATTGCCTGAAATGTGCGAGTAGCAGGATGTTTGTGTTTTTCCCGGCGCGGTATGGCCTCCTCGATAATGCGCACCAGTTGTTTTGTACGCGTCAGCGGTTCGAGGGCACGATGTTCGATAATCGCTCGCGCGATCCGGCGGGCAAATTTCTCTTCTCCATATCGAAAGATGACCTGGGAAATATCCCGCTCTTCTGCCCGCATGAGCCACTCTCCAGCGGTTTCCCCAGCGGACTGGTCCATTCGCATATCCAGTGGCCCGTCCCGGTCAAAACTGAAACCGCGTTCTGCTTCATCAATCTGAGGTGAGGACACGCCAAGATCGAGCAACACGCCATCCAGCGGCTGCAACGAATCCGAATCTACAAAACGCGCCATATCAGCAAACGAACCGTGCACGATCATTACCCGCTCATCTGAACCATGCTTTTGACGCGCATCTTCAATGGCAGCGAGATCCTGGTCGATCACCAGTAACCGTCCATCTGACACCAGTTGTTCCAAAATCGCCTGGGTATGACCGCCCCGACCGTAGGTGCAATCAACAAAGTGCCCCGACGGATTCAGGACGAGCGCTTTCACCGCCTCGTCTTTCATTACTGTCTGGTGAGCCGTCAACATTTCTCACGCACCCCTAGAGCGACAGGTCTTGGAGTGCAGGCGGGAGTGTGTCACCCGGCTGATCCAGCCAATCATCACGCCGAGAAACCCAGCGATCCTCTGACCAGAGTTCGAGCTTGTTACTCTGCCCAAGCAGAACGGTTTTTTTATCAAGGCCCGCGTACTCGCGTAGCGGTGTCGAGAGCAATATTCGGCCGCTGCTGTCCAGTTCTACATCCGTGGCATGACCAATAAGAAGGCGTTGAACACGACGGGCCTCCTTGTTGAAACTGGGGAGTGCCTGGACCTTGCGCTCTATGTCATCCCACTCAGGGCGCGGGTAGATCAGCAGCGAACGCTCATCTGTGTCTATGGTGACCACCAATTCGCCGTTACAATGGGCCAACAGAACATCACGATACCTGACAGGCACCGCGAGGCGACCCTTGGCATCCAGACTAATGTTGTTGATTCCCCTGAACATCGATTTTTTCCGACCGCGTTTTGTATGGTGTTGTGCCGCATGGCCCGGTGTTTATCACCTTCGACCAGGAAGCACCCAAAAACCCACTAAATACCACAAATCCCCACTTTTCCTCACCGTGCACAATATGAATCGCCCCAGAGCTTGTCAAGCAACTGCAAATGGCCATTTATCTTTTAAACACAATGACTTACGGAAAGTTTTAGCGGGGGTCGGAAAGAGAGCTCTATAACTCGCATCAATACATAGAGATAAGGCCACAACTTAAAGTAGATTCTTAAGTGGTGGTCTTTCTAGAATATTCTGGAATAAAAAGGATTTTCTTTAGACTTAAAATGAGAGTCGACCGATAAGCCGGGTTCTGTCTAGGGCAATCATTCATCTGGGACTCGCGTCACCGCGAGCCTCAAGCGACCTACCCGGATCCATTGCGGGCAGCAATAACAGATCCCTATTTGGTCTTGCTCCAGGTGGGGTTTACACTGCCATGTACCGTTGCCGGACATGCGGTGCGCTCTTACCGCACC
>CAYGNA010000004.1:15703-36767 GCA_964351065.1 uncultured Pseudomonadales bacterium | reverse complement strand
CTGGATATTTTTTGGTATCCAATCAAACAAGTACCCACACCTATTGCATGTTTCCGAATTTTTAAAGAACTTTGTCGTGACTTTAAACTTGCTTTTCAGCGCGAGTGGCCCCTCGCTGATTGAATCTTTTCAGCGGGCGCCATTCAGTTTTGGGTCTCTACGACTGGTTCGGAGTTTGCCCGAACCTTTCAAGCCAGCAAGACTATCTTTCTAATTCTCAGTCTATTTTGCGGCTCAACCTGATCTCGTCAATCAGGGAGGTGCATTATACGTTCGTCTGTATGTTATGCAAGCCTTATCACGCGACTTTTAACAAAAATATTTCAACAAATTCTTTGTTAAAAACTGATCCCTGGGGACCCCGCATGAGCGAGCGCGCACTTTACCAGAAAAGCTTTTCTTGGCAAGCGTTTTGATGAAAATAATTCCACTAATCTGGTGCCCGCCGGCTTCTGTGCCGAAGCAGCGCCTGAACTGGCCCTGTTGCAGCGTAAATGACCCCCGTGACCAACAGAATTCCCGGCGGATACGTAAAAATAAGAGCAAACAACACAATCACGGCCAGCATATAGAAGAAGGGGACACGGCCTTTCAGGTTAAGGTGTTTAGGACTGTAGTAACGCACACCACTTACCATCAGCAGCGCCAGCACAACCGTCACCACAGCCATCGGAATGGCCAGTTCTATACCTGCTGTGGCATCCACATTGTCGACCCAGACCCAAACCAGCGTTGCCAGGGTTCCAGCCGCAGCCGGGCTGGCAAGCCCCGTAAACACCTTGTTGTCCGGTTGAGTATTGAACCGGGCCAGTCGCAAGGCGGCACAGGCCATATAGAGGAAGGCTACCGTCCAGCCGAGCTTGGCTAAATCCGACAATGCAAAGCTAAACATCAGGACAGCGGGAGCGACACCAAACGCAACCAGGTCGGACAGGCTGTCATACTGCAAGCCAAATTCGCTTTGCGTGTTGGTCATACGAGCAATTCGCCCGTCCATTGCATCCAGAAAACCTGCAATTACGATCGCAATAGCCGCATTTTCAAGCGCACCACTCATCGCCGAGATTATCGCGTAAAAGCCGGAAAACAGTGCGCCGGTGGTGATAAGGTTTGGCAGCAAGTAGATGCCGCGACGAATCCCGACTCGCTCTTCATGCGTGTCATGCGTGTCGTTCTCGAACAGATGAGACATGGCTCTTTCAGGTTCTTGCGCAGGATCAGTCTCTTGCTTGCCGTTCTGCTTACCTTCGCTGTTCTGCTCTACCATCACGCATTTCCCGGTTAAATTTCACCCCATGCTAACTTAAATGGACAGGACTTTTTCTCCACGCGACAGCCCGGATACACCTGAGCGAACCACTTCCAACACAACCGACTCAGACATGGATCTGAGAAACGCATCCAGCTTTCCGGTCGTGCCGGCAAGCTGGATGGTGTAGGAGTTGGGTGTAACGTCAACAATTTGACCCCGGAAAATGTCAGCGGTACGCTTGATTTCTGCTCGCTGCGCGCCTGTTGCCTTCACTTTGATGAGCATCAACTCGCGCTCGATATGCTCGCCATCTGTAAGATCCACGAGCTTGACCACCTCGATCAATTTGTTCAACTGCTTGGTAATCTGCTCTACCTGGGAATCAGTCGCCGACGTAGTCAGTGTCAGGCGCGACAGCGTAGCATCCTCAGTCGGCGCAACGGTAAGCGTTTCAATATTGTAGTTACGCTGGGCAAAAAGGCCAATCACCCGCGACAAGGCACCCGCCTCGTTTTCCATCAGTACGCTGATAATTCGCCGAATCACGTTCTAACTCCCTTCTTGAGCCACATATCCCGCATTGCGCCGTTTGGCGCGACCAGCATTGGGTAAACATGTTCCCTGGGGTCAACCATGACATCGATAAACACCAGCCGATTACGCATTCCAAACGCCTCTTCCATCACCGGGTCAAGGTCATCCGGATCCTCTACCTTAAAACCAACATGCCCGTAAGCCTCGACCAGCTTGACAAAGTCAGGCAATGAATCCATGTAGGAATGTGAGTGACGCCCTTCGTACTGCATGTCCTGCCACTGTTTAACCATACCGAGCGCACGATTGTTAATATTGACAATCTTCACCGGCAGACCGTACTGCGCGCAGGTTGACAGCTCCTGGATATTCATCTGGATGCTACCCTCGCCGGTAATACAGATGACCAGTTCGTCCGGGAATGCCATCTGCACGCCCATGGCGGACGGCAAACCGAAGCCCATCGTGCCCAACCCACCAGAATTGATCCAACGGCGAGGCTTGTCGAAAGGATAATACTGGGCGGCAAACATCTGGTGCTGACCCACATCGGATGTGACAAAGGCATCACCTTTGCTGGCACGATAGGCTGCCTGGACCACTTGCTGCGGTTTAATAATCCGCTCGCCCTCTTCTAACTCAACCTTCAGGCAGTCCTGTTTGCGCCAGCCTGCTATCTGATCCCACCATTCCTTAAGCCGGGTTACTTGCGTCTTGGAGCGTTCTTCAATTTTCTCAAGCACCAATTCCTGCATTTCCGCGAGCACCGTATTGACCGGTCCCACAATCGGCACATCAGCAACAACATTCTTCGAAATTGATGCCGGATCCACATCAATGTGAATAATCTTTGCGTAAGGGCAGAACTTCGCGATCGTATTGGTGACCCTGTCATCAAACCGCGCCCCGACAGCAAGCAAGAGGTCACAGTGGTGCATCGCCATATTGGCTTCGTAGGTTCCGTGCATACCCAGCATGCCCAGGAACTGCTTGTCTGTACCAGGGTAAGCCCCCAACCCCATCAACGTATTTGTGATAGGGAAACCCAACGTTTGAGTCATCCTCGTCAGCAGTTCGGAGCCCTCCCCCTGGATCACGCCTCCGCCGGAATAGATCATTGGCCGCTCGGCCTCAAACAGCATTGATACCGCCTTCTTGATCTGTCCGGTATGCCCTTTCAGGGCAGGGCTGTAAGACCGGAGCACCAGGTTTTTGGGGTATTCAAACGGAAACTGGTCGGTAGGGTTTGTAATGTCCTTTGGAATATCCACAACGACAGGACCAGGGCGGCCCGAGGTCGCGATATAAAATGCCTTCTTTATCGCTGCCGGAATCTCATCCGCACTTCGTAGCAGGAAACTGTGCTTAACAATGGGCCGTGAGATACCGACCATATCCGTTTCCTGAAACGAATCAGTCCCAATAAGATGTGACTGCACCTGCCCGGAGATCACCACCATAGGGATCGAATCCATGTACGCGGTTGCGATCCCTGTGATGGCATTGGTAGCACCAGGCCCGGAGGTCACCAGCACCACGCCAGGCCGCCCGGTCGCACGCGCATAGCCATCCGCCATATGCGTTGCAGCCTGCTCATGCCTGACCAGGATATGTTGGACACGGTTTTGTCTGAAGAGCGCGTCATATATATGCAGCACTGCGCCGCCCGGGTACCCGAAAACGTACTCGACCCCTTCTTCCTGCAGGCTGCGGATCACCATGTCACCGCCAGATAGCATTTCCACCCTGATTCCCCTGAAACTTTTGATGCTTGCCCGAGGTCAGAAAGACTGCGGGGCGGGCATTCTCGATGAATTTTCCAGAGGCGTCAACGTCCATAATCAGGGTGGGGTTGAGCTTTCATCGCCAAAAATCTACCGTTCAATATCCTTGGTCGAAAATCGATCGCCTTTGGAGTAATATCTGCAAAACTGCAATGGTTGCGACTACTTACATGAGAAACCTGAGCCTTTTCCTCGCCACTCTTTGCCTGGCTTTGTCAGCGAGCGGTGCTGAATATTACGTCTGGGTGGACGAAAACGGCATCACCAACTACTCAGAGCGTAACCCGCAGGGCTACGACGCCCAGTATGTGGGACGAAGCCACCGCTTCGGCGAACGAGTACCAGTTCCAGGTGAAGAAGACTATGCCGGTTCACGACCAGGCGCACGGCCTCCCGCAGCAGCCACTACCCCATCGCGAGCCGCCAACACACCAGATCCGGATTCTCTGATTGACGACCAGCGTGCCGCTATTACCGCGCAAATTGCGGAAACCAAGCGGGCAAACTGTGAGATAGGCAAACGTAACCTGGCGCAGCTGGAAGCTTTTGCACGGATCCGGGTTAAAGATAAAGATGGCCAGGAAAGGGTGCTCTCGGAAGAAGAGCATCAGCAGCAAATCCAGGAAGCACGACAACTCGTTAGCGAAAACTGTACTGGCTAGCTAACCCCTATTTGTCTCCAGACTTACCGCCTACAGGCTTTTCTGACGCCAAATTACTGCCGCCATTCTTCCCTGGGCTTTATTCTCACGATGCGAATAAAATCGCGCATCGCAGTGCGTACAAAAGCCAACACCACTGATATCGCGCACCCCAGCTTTACGCAACTGATCACTGGCGATTGACTGAAGGTCCATAAACCAGTGCTCCGGGTCCCTTCCTCTGGTGAAGCCGTTGTTGCCACCGAACGAATCTCGAACCTGCGCGTCAACCTCGTAATGACAGGGACCAATCGCCGGGCCCATCCAGGCGATAATGTTGCCAGTACCAAATCTCGCCACCGCCTTTTTAATGATGTTAGCCGCAAGCCCCCGCCAGCCAGCATGGACAACAGCAATTTCGCCATTGTCGGACGCGAGAAAAATCGGCAGACAGTCAGCAACCAGCACAACAAGCGGCAAGTCAGACTCTGCCGAAAAGGCTGCATCAGCTTCCGGCTCCCGGGCACCATCACCGGGCGCCACATAAACATTCGTGCCGTGCACTTGCGTCATCCAAACAGGGGCCTGGGGCAGTGATAGCGTTTTTGCCAATCGCGCACGATTGCGGCGGGCCAGCGCCGGGTCGCCGACATGGGTCGCGAGGTTGCCGTCTAACCTCGTCGTCACAACCGCCTTTATATCTGGCCTCGCCCGCCAGTCTGCCAAAATCACGCGTCAGCTGCTTCCGCCAAAGCCGCCAACAGATTGACAATGTCTTGCGGGAGCTCTGACTCATAACTTACTGTGGTACCGTCCAACGGATGAATGAACGAGAGCTTGCGAGCGTGAAGCGCCTGCCGGGACATGTCTTGAAGCGATTGCTCAAGACCGGGTCGCTTGTTGCGGGGTTGCTTGTAGCTGCCACCATAGGCTGGATCACCGACCAGAGGATGGCCAAGGTGCTGCATATGAACCCTGATCTGGTGAGTCCTGCCGGTTTCCAGCTTCAGTTCCATGTGCGTATGCTCCGCAAACGCACGACAAACCCGGTAATGTGTTGTCGCTTCCTTGCCTGAAGGTTGCACTGCCATCTTTAGCCGATTGGCAGGATTGCGAGCGATGGGCGCGTCAATTCTGCCATTTGCAGGCACGACGCCATACAGCACTGCCTCATAGATGCGGCTGACCTCACGCGCCTGTAATTGCTGTACCAGGGAATTCTGACTGGCAAGCGTTTTAGCCACAACCAATAGCCCACTCGTGTCTTTATCCAGACGGTGCACTATGCCTGCACGCGGCACCACGGCAAGCGATGGGCAATAGAACAACAGTGCATTCATCAACGTACCGGTTGGGTTTCCTGCACCGGGATGGACTACCAGCCCAGCGGGCTTGTCAATGACAAGTATCGCCTCGTCCTCGAAAACGACATTCAGCGGCAGGTCTTCGCCTAGTGCTGCGCCGCCCTCAAGCGTCGCGTCAATTTCCAGCTCTTCTCCGCCCCAGACCTTGTCCCGCGGACGCCGCAGTTCACCGTCAACGGTCAGTTCACCAGACTTTATCCAGGCCTGAAGGCGCGATCTTGAGTATTCCGGGAACAGATCAGCAGCAATGCGATCCAATCTCTCGAAAGCCAACTCTGTTGGCACGGTAGCATGCTGCATTATTCGTGTTGTCATGTTGTGTTCTTCATTACCTAGCTCCCAACCAGCGGCAGGCATGCGGCGGCTTTGTTTCGCATGGTACGTGGTGTGTGGTTAAATACGCGAGCCCTATTCGGAATCAAAAAGACATGCGCAGTTTTATCCTCGTTATCACCATCGCCCTGATGGCAGGTTGCGCCAGTAAAGACGAGGTCGATCTGGACCAGACCGAACTTGAGTACTACCAGGCCGCACAGAGCAGTCTCGGATCGGGCAATTATCAGGCCGCTGTCCAAAAACTTCAGCTCCTGGAAGCCAGATTCCCCTTCGGCCGCTATGCAGAACAGGCGCAGCTTGAGATCATCTACGCATACTACCGCAGCGCCCAGGCTGAGTCAGCGCGCGCTGCCGCCGACCGTTTCATCCGCCTGCATCCACAGCATCCCAACGTTGACTACGCTTACTACCTGCGTGGCATGGCGTCCTTCGAAGAAGACCAGAATTTCCTGGAGCGCATTTTACCACTGGATCCAACCACAAGAGATCCAGGGGCTGCTCGCGACTCATTCAACGACTTCTCGCAACTGGTTCGACGTTACCCCGACAGCAAGTATTCGCCCGATGCACAGAAGCGGATGATATATCTGCGGAACCTGTTGGCCCGCTACGAGATAAACGTTGCGCGCTACTATATTCAGCGAGAGGCTTTTGTCGCCGCTGCCAATAGAGGTCAGTTTGTCTTCGAGAAGTTCCAGGGCACGCCTTCGGTTCCAGATGCGCTTGCCATTATGGTTGAGGCTTACACGTTAATGGAAATGCCCGAACTTGCTAACGACAGTCTGCTGGTGCTGAAGGCAAATTATCCGGATCATCGCTCGCTCGACAAGGACGGCCATTTCAGCATGGACAGAGCAGCATCGAATGAGGATCGCTCGCTGCTCAATCTTCTGACTTTTGGCCTGCTGGGATAAGCAGCCACACATGAACGCAAACGTGGCATCCCACTTCGAGCAACAACACAGCCTCCAGCGTTCCACAATACTACGAGTCTACAACTACTACCGCATCCTGATTGCGTTTCTGTTCCTGTTTCTGTTCCTTGATGACAATTTCAACCAATTCGTCGGATCTGTTCGACCAGAACTCTTCACCAACACAATTATTGTATACATCATCGGCAATGTGCTGGTTGGGCTCACAACACTGTTTGTCAGGACAGAGATCCTCGCGAAGACAGCGCCTTCGTTTGCCATTCTCATCCTGGACATTGTGTGCCTCAACCTGCTGATGAACGCCAGCGGCGGCGTCAGTTCAGGCTTTGGCAATTTCCTGATTTTTACTGTGGCGTTTGGTGGTGGCCTCATTCTGGGTCGAGTCTCGACTGTGTTGCCGGCCATTGCGTTCATTTTGATGATGTATGGTGAGTTGTACCTGTATTTCCTTTACCCGGATACTGACTTTCAGAGCCTGTTCCAGGCTGGCGTGCTGGGAATTGTCTTTTTTGTAGCAAACATTCTGTTTCAGCAACTATCAATTCAGCTCCGCAAGCGCGAAACCGAAGTATTCACGCTTGAACAAATTAATCAGCTGATTGTTGACCAGATGCGATCCGGTGTCGTCGTCGTTGGCCCGGGCGGCGAAATCCGACTGATCAATGCCGCCGGCAAAGACTTCCTGAAGATTCCCTTCCAGCCCAACATTCCAGAAGAGCGACTGCCTTACCGCCTGGTCGACAAACTGAAAGAGTGGAAGTCTGTGCCGATGAAATCGACCCTGACATTTCATACACAAGACAACTCACCCGAACTACTTGCGCATTTTTCACCGTTGGCCATGCCGTCGGATGACTCCGATACATTGATTTTTATCGAAGACAGCACAGAGGTTCAACGGCAGGCCCAACAGCTAAAACTGGCGTCACTGGGTCGGTTGTCTGCCACTATCGCGCACGAGATCAGAAATCCACTTGGGGCGATTAGCCATGCCGCACAACTTCTCGGCGAGTCAACCACCCTGGACAAAGGTGATCTCCGCCTCAGCCAGATCATCCAGGACCACTGTCTTCGCCTGAACAGCGTAATTGAACGAGTGCTGTCCCTCTCCCGTCGCCGGAATGCTGAGCCCAGGCGTCTTGAAATGAAAGCATGGCTGGATCAGTTTATCGAGGAATTTTCCGCGAGCGTTGGTCACGAGATCAACTTTGACATCACGATTTCACCCGACGATACGGCAGTCTCTGCAGATCCGATCCATCTGTCCCAGATTCTTGGAAATCTTTGCCAGAACGGATTACGATACAGCCTGAAAGAGACGGGTGAGCCTCGGCTTGTTATCAACGGCGGTGTCGATACTGAGACAGGGAATCCGTACCTGGAAGTGATCGATTTTGGTGTCGGTATCAGCGACGATCAGGTCACCAACCTTTTTGAACCTTTCTTTACCTCCGAGGTTACTGGTACTGGTCTCGGTCTATACCTGTCCAGAGAACTGTGTGAAGCGAACGACGCGCGACTTAGCTACAGAAAAGCTGATACTGGCGGCGCCTGTTTCCACATCGCATTTTTTCAGCAAGCACATGAATAGTTGATTTTCTGACATGGAAAACAAGAGCGCACTAATTGTTGACGACGAACCCGATATCCGGGAGCTACTGGAAATTACCCTCGGCAGAATGGATGTTTCCACCATGGCAGCCAAAGATCTCGCATCGGCCCGCCAACTCCTGACTGAAGCTCATTTCGATTTTTGCCTGACGGACATGCGCCTGCCTGACGGAAACGGGATTGAGCTGGTACAGCACATTTCCAGGGAGTACCCACAAACACCTGTGGCCATGATTACAGCCCATGGCAACATGGAGTCAGCGGTCGAGGCCCTGAAGGCCGGTGCATTTGACTTTGTCTCCAAACCCGTAAACCTGGAACTACTTCGCAAGCTGGTTGACGCCGCCCTCAATCTGCAGCCCCTGGATACGAACGATACCAGCGCATCACCCACTCTGCTGGGCGAAACGCGGGCAATGACCGCACTCCGCAAACAGATCTCAAAACTGGCCCGGAGTCAGGCACCTATTTATATCAGTGGTGAATCTGGCAGCGGTAAGGAACTGGTCGCAAGATCAATTCACGATCAGGGGCCACATAACCAGAATCCATTTGTGCCAGTGAACTGTGGTGCTATTCCTAACGAACTCATGGAAAGTGAGTTTTTTGGCCATGCCAAAGGAAGCTTCACCGGTGCTGTCGCCGACAAGGAAGGGCTATTTCAGGCAGCCAATGGTGGCACCCTGTTCCTTGATGAAGTTGCTGATCTGCCGCTGGCAATGCAGGTCAAATTGCTCCGCGCAATCCAGGAAAAGGCCATTCGGCCCATAGGATCTCAACAGGAGATACCTGTTGATGTTCGTATTCTGAGCGCAACCCACAAAGATCTTGCTACTGAAGTCGAGAAGGGGAATTTCCGCCAGGATCTCTTCTATCGTATTAACGTCATCGAACTGAGAGTGCCGAGTCTGAAACAGCGCAGGGAAGACATTCCAATTCTTGCTGAATACCTGTTGGACAAAATTGCCGCCGAGTACGATACCGAAGCACCAGAGATTAGTGCCGGCGCCATGACAGCGCTATCGCAATACGATTTCCCCGGCAACGTGCGCGAGCTTGAAAATGTTCTGGAACGCGCGTTTACGCTGTGTGAAGACGATGTGATCCACACGGCTGACCTGAACCTGACGAAACGAAACGCTATTGAAGTGGAAGACGGGGATGCCTTTGACGAGGAAGATGACGAAAACGAAGACATTGCAGTCGGCAGCACCCCCCTGGCTGGATTGCCCGAGGACGCTGATTCCCTTGACTCATATCTCGAGGACATTGAGAAGAATGTCATTGTCGAAGCACTGGAAGCTACTCGCTGGAACAAGACCGCAGCCGCCAAGAAACTGGGGATTACGTTTCGAGCCCTCCGGTACAAACTGAAAAAACTGAACCTCGAGTAGATTCTGCCTACCCTTTGTAGGGTAATTGTCGTCCCTCATTCAACAGCACCCGCTGACATCCTCATCTGCATGCACGACCATACACTGGCGCCATGCAAAATCTTCGTCAGCATTGTTCCGGCTTTACCTTCATCGAATTGGTCATCTGCCTCACGCTTGGCCTGGTCCTGGCCGGCTGGGCTGCACCTGGGCTCAGCGACATGGTGCAGCGAGGTCGCGCCACCACCGCCATCAACTGGCTAACAGCATCGGTGATGTTCAGTCGCCATGCCGCCGTCACGCTCGGCGTCACAGTAACCCTCTGCCCCAGCACCAATGGCATTGAGTGCAAAGGGAAATGGCACCAGGGCACCATTGTTTTTACCGACGCCAATCAGAACAGGCACATGGATCCCGGCGACACCTTGCTACGACGCTTCGAGTTTCCGATAGAAGGGGCAACCATTATCTGGCGAGCATTCCAGAATCGCCAGTACCTGCAACTGACAAACGATGGGTTTACCAACTACCAGAATGGTAATTTTGTTTACTGCCCGGCGAATGGTGACAATCGGTTTGCTCGTCAACTGGTGATCAATATGCAGGGTCGTCCAAGACACTCGACTGACCGAGACGGCAATGGCATTGTCGATGACAGGCGCGGCCGGGACCTGACCTGCAATTAGTGTTCAGGTATAAGGAGAGAATGCCTCAGCGACGGATGAAGCAATGGGTAATAGCGGTCCACCGCAATATCAGACAAGTGATCAACCTGACCATCCGGCCAGCGCACGGTCAGCGAATGCAGGCGTTCACTTTTTCCGAGCCCAAAGTGGAGCGTTGATGGATTTTGTCCCTGAAAGTTACTGTTCATCTGGACGTGTCGAACCTGCTTTGCGTCACCCGTATCGATGGTAACTACTGCACCCACTGCACTGGTATTGGGCTGGCTGCCAATCAGGTGGAAACCAACAAAATGATTACTACCTGGCTCAGAAGAACGGCTTCTGTTCTCGTACAGCTTTGGCACATCAGAGTTTTGGGCAACGGCAAGATCAATATCGCCATCCCGATCGTAGTCGAGACAAACCACGCCGCGGCCGTTTGTCAGTTCAGTGAGGCCCCAGGCTTCAGCCTGGTCTTCAAAGCTACCATCCCCCCGATTGATAAAGAGGCGCGGTTGTACCCGGTGGAAACTTGAAAGCCCCGTTGGCATAAAACGGTAAATGTATTCGGGTATCTGTAGCCCGGCCTCCTCCGGAATAGAGCCAAAGCCGTTCTCGTGAAAAATATCTATCCAACCGTCGTTGTTAAAATCTGCCGCGCAGGTTCCCCACGCCCATGAACCCTGGCGCACACCGGCGACGTCAGTCCTGTCGACGAACTTGATGCCATCGCCCGTACCCATGTAGAGCCTGCTACCTGTCTCACCCCAATTAAACCGGGTCCCATCGTCTTCCTTGTAAATCGCTGTCACGAACCAGTCGAGAACAAGGTCATTATCAAAGTCTGCAATTGCCGACCCCATTCCATTCTCGTCAGTAATAACCTCGTGTTCAGTGATTACCTTGTATCGGCCCGCCCCGGTGTTTTCGAGTACCTCGCTGGTGCCAAAATCTGAAGCAATCACAAGGTCGACATCACCGTCTCCGTCAAAGTCGGCAAAGCCCGGCGAGAAATGAAAATTTTGTTCAAGCTCCGCACCGCTGGTACCTGCCTGTGCATCAGCCGGCAAGAGCAGTCCAGCACTGCTCTTCATCAAGGCTGGCGCCAGCGCCGGGCGAGCGGCGATATCCCAGTGAGCGGCAAACATATCCAGCCAACCGTCGCCTGAATAGTCGGCAAATGCAAATCCGAAGACGACCTTGGACATGCTGATCGATTGGTGAAGGGAAAAACCAAGCTCGGCATCGTTGTGAAAGAGTGCGGTTTCACGGGCACCAAACAAATTGCCCATCGCCAGGTCCAGTCGATAGTCACCATCGAGGTCCGCAAGACCCACGGCTCCAATCGCGTCAGGCAATCCTGCAAGTGCCAGATCGGTGCGCTCAAATTCAGTACCATGATTCAGGTAGGCGACGGCCACCGGGTTCGTTCCGTCGTGCGTACCAAAAACCAGGTCAGGCCAGCAGTCGTTGTTGATATCGCCCGCGGCCAGTGCACCCGACTCCATGGCAAACTCTACTGTGTAGGAGTACCGGCTGCCATACCACATATAGCCCGGCACCAGGTGCTGATGACTGAAGGTTTCTTTGGAACGATCAACAAAGCGTGTCTCGCCACCCTCAACACGGCCCGGGTCGTGATACTGACAAGCCGCCAACGCGTTGATGTCCTCAATCGCGACCGTCTCTGGCAAGCTTGCCATCTGCGGCAACACAACCTGCGCTGGACGCTCAGTTTCGCCGCGGACATCAAACAGATATGGTCCTGACTGCCGGAACACCGGTTGGAACAAGTGGCCATCATAGTCGTCAGCAAAACCGGCAATCCAGGGTTGAAGGCATTCACGAGATTGCACACAAGGGTCAGTCAGCGCGCCCAAAAAAGCGACGAGTTGCTGCGTCTCTCGTGTCGAGGGTGACTTGCGCGGCAGCGCAGGACTCAACGTTGCGACCGCCTTTTCTGTCAGCGCCCTGGCGCCAGGATACGGGTTAGGACTGGCAGCAAACTGAGACAGATGAGCAAGCGAAAAGTCATAGCTTTCAATTCCCGAAGCCGGGTCAGCGTGATAGACCAGCAGTTCCGCCAAGGTGTCGAATGCGCCGGTATGACCGTAAGGTTTGGTCTCGGTCACATTGAGCAATGACGGTGTCCGAAATGCATAGCTATCCTGGCTATCCTGCGAGACAAGAAACGCGCCCGGATCGTCCCCGGTTGAACGCTTGCCGCGACCAAACTGTGGAAACCCGGTCACGTGCATTTGTTCGTCGGTGAAGAAGTCGCCCGCATGACAGCCTGAGCAACCATATCCACCTTCAGACACTGGCTGCAGGAACAGAAGTGCGCCGGCTTTTTGCTCTTCTGTAAGCGCAGACAGGTCACCCTGCAAATAGCGCTTCCAGGCTGTTTCGACAAATACCTGAGATTGTTGATACGCGCTTAGCGCAGTAGCAATTCTGTCGAAGGTGAACAATGACTCCGGGCTGGCATCCGGTGCACTGAAAGCTACCCTGAACGGCTGCAACCAGGTGCCTGCAGCCTCAATGCGGGCAGCAATCGCCGTGCGAATCTCCGCAGCAGTCAGGGCATAAAACTCACCGAACCCACGCATTTCCTGAAAAGAAACAATTGGGAAACGTGCCTGTACCGCAAGCAGGTCACCCACGGCATTGACGTCGGGTGAACTGCGCAATGTACTTTCTGGCGTGCGATACAAAGGCTTGCCAGCGTCGTCTAAACCTATCAGCGAGATGCGGCCATCAAACAGCAAACGCTGCTTGTATAGCGCCGCGTTAAAAGTAGATAGCGTATTGCGGGCCACATTCGGGCCACCTATGCTCTTTGCCTTCGGGTCGGTTTCCCGCGCAATTTCTGCGACGCGCCCGGGCCCAACAATTTCCGGTGTGTGCGCGGCAATGCCTACTGGTAGTGAGAGCCGATCTGCTCCGCCGAGCAGCGGATGATGACAGGAGGCACATGCGACATCCCTGTCCCCGCTCAATTGCCGAGAGAAAAACAGCGCCCGGCCCAGGCCCACGAGTGGCGTCAGCGGTTCAGGCGGTTCAACGAATCGTTCCGGGACGCCATCAAGCTGCTGGGCTTCCGCCAGAGCCTTCAGGCGGGAATCAGTATCAGCATCTGCAAGCGGCGCCAGTAAAACCAGTAGCGCGACGCCGCAGACAAAGCCTGGTAGACCAGACGAGCACCCAGGTTGTTTCGCTTTAAACATCAGCTCTATACATCAGTTCAAAACATCAGTACAAAACAGGAAAACTGCTGTGTCTAGCTGCCCACTAATGCTCAATATCCGCGTCATAGGAGAGTTGCTTTATCTGGACAGCGATACGCGCAGTACCGAGATCACCATACATGACCTCAACCTTCATGCCTGGGTCAAGCATTTCAAAGGCACCGCTCGAACCGCTCTCCAGTATGATCTTGATTGGTAGTCCTGGCGGACCAAAATCATAAATATAGCCGCTGATCTCGGCCTGGCGTTTTTCGAGATCCACCACCCGGATTACGCCCTGGATAGTACGCGCACGCAGCGGTGCATCGAGCTCGCCAGCCAAATCCACGATACTCTTCTCCGCTGCTTGAACCATTGTCGGTGCAAGACAGCCAAGCACCAGAATGAATAACAGCTTCTTCATCTCATCACTCCTACGGAATCGCATTGATCTGCTTCCAGGAAATTCGCCCGGTGTTGTCGCCACGCTTGGTATCGGTATCAACAATCAGCAGGTCTTCACCCACCTGGGTAATCAACTTGTCTTCGAGGAAGCCAGAATCAGTTGGCGGCTTGCCTTCTTCGATCACAACACCGGTAACGTACTTGTCGCCGTCGACGAGTTCATCAAAGAGGCCGTCGTTGTTAACGTCGAAAACACTTTGACTTACACACTGTGATCCACCCGTACCCGGGCAGAATGACAGCAGTGCACCGCCCGCGGATCGCAGACAACTATTCACCGTCTGCGGGATCACGCTGTTGACAAACACGAGGCCGCCGCGAATAAGAATCCGCCGAATCGCACGCTCGCCCGGGAATTCAGGGTTAGCGTCGTTTGAAGGATCGTCCGCTTGAACCTCTCCTGGACCAACAGAGTCAAGATCGTTGAACCATCCCTTCTTGCCATCTGCGTAGTCCACGAGATTTTGCGAAAGTGCCCTGACCCTCCCCAGGTCCGGATCGTCGAAGTTCTCATAGCGCTGTTGCACCAGATCATCCCGCGTAATCAGTTCCGGTGACAGGCGATCCCAGATTCCGTAAATGCTCTGAATCGAGGTATCGGTACCATCTGGCACGGTCATGTAACTGCCCGTGGCAAAAATCACGATGTATCCATCTGACTGCGACGGATGCTCAACAACAATAGGCTGGGTTGTTATAGGCTGCGGAATGTCCGTTCCGTTGTGTTCATAAGCAGCCTCAAATATTTTCTGGACACTCCAGTCATTAAAGTTTGTTGATGTCAGGTCAAAGCGGAACAGGTTGCCAAAGTAGTCGCCTGCATAGACATAATCGACCGTGCCATTTCCATCAATGTCAATCAGGCGCGGAATACCCAGGCCATTGGGTAATCCATCCTGCACACCAAAAGTCGTATCTATTTTGATGAAATCCTGGTCCGCACCAACACACTCGGCAGGCATGGCACCATTCAAGGTCACATCATGGATTCGATCTGGATGACACCAAACGCCATCAGTACCACCTTCCGGGAACAGGATAAAGAGCTTTGCGATACCCGCGGTACTGTTGTAGCCGTTGCCAAAGACTGCAATCCAGCGCTGCTCACCATTGTCGACCAGATTGCTCATCGCCATGGTAGGCACACTGAAGGTGTAGCCGAGGTCTTTGACAGGTCGCGCGGGACTACGCAGATCCTGTCGCTGACTACCATCACCATTAGTCAATGGCGCGCCGCCCGCGTCGGTTGGATAAGTATCGTCGGCCTCGGTGAACTCCCACAACACAACATTGCCAGCACTGGCCTCTGTCAACTGGGTTGGGTCAGTAACATCCAGAGCAAAGTAAGCCTTGGCACCCGCGCCATGGCCGCCAATCAAGACCGTTCTCCATTCTTTGCCACCCACGCCATCGCTATCAAAATAGATGTCATTGACAGCAGGCGTGAGATCAACGAAGTACTTGTGCTGATAATTGAAATCGAGCAGGTTAGTGATGTTGCGACTGAAGTCATCCGTCATCAGGTTATCGGGCAGGTAGGCAAATACCTCATCACCAGTATCGGCGTTAAATCCATGCAACATGCCATCGTTTGCTGAAACGTAAAGTACATCCTGTCGACTCGCATGGGTCGCCGTAAAAGAGGTGTAAAGATCTGTTTGCGGATATGGCCGAGATGTTCGCCCAAGGCGACTTGGAGGCCCAACAAATATTGGGCTTGAGTGCACAATGTCACCCAATCTGCCTTCAAGAATTGGTCGCTCACGGAAGTTGCCCACCGGTCTTTCGTTCGACGAGTCACCGCGCAGGTAGTTAACGCGCTGCGTAACCTCAGCATTTTTCTGGGCTGCGGATGCACCCGGATCATCAATAAAGACCGCTTTCTGGTCATCGTTCAGAGAAGCAGGCCGGAACGGAATACCGATTGCGTTTTCCCCATCCCAGGTCACTATTTCACGATCATCCCAGTTAGTGTTGTCCATTTGCTCTGCTGCACGCCAAACGGGTTCGGCACCCAGACCGGCATCAGTAAACGGAATTGCAACCAGATCACCGGTATTGATCTTGGTATTGTAGAACGCGCGGAAAATAAGAGTTTCTTCCTGAATCTCCTGGGAGTTGAAGCTCACGGCCGAGGCTGCACCACTACCGGCTGAAAATTCTTCGAAGGCAGACACCAGGGCCTCCGCAAGTTCGCTGGCATTGCCCGCACTCAGGTAGCCACCGCGACCGTTCACAGCAGCATGCCGCGCATCATCAATCTTACGCGCTGTGGTTGTCGGGTTACCCCAGTCAAAGGTTTGCGTGTAAAGCGTCGGCACATCAGCATCGGTCACAATGCCATCGACACCAAAGCCAACCGTGAATGTGGTCATGTGCTGGTGCATCAATCGATTGTCACCACCCTCAAACGCATTGGAGGCAGCACCATCCCTATCCCGCGCCGTTGTCGGCACCTCATTTTCAAGACTTGGGTGCAGGTCACGTTCGTAATAGTGCATGGCCACGTCTGCAAGCGTGTTGCTGGAGGAACCAGCAAACATCCCACCATCAAAATTCGAAGCGGCACCATCATCGATGTCAGTGTTCCCGACACTGGGATCACCGCCGTTCCAGGCACCATCCGACATAAGCAAGGTAAAGTTCTGCTGACAATTACCCTCGGGTGCGGGCAAAACCGGACACTTGCTGTTGCCTGGTGAAGAATTGCTGCTGCTGTTGAAAATATCGTTAGTTCTGCACTCAAAATGGCGACCCGCGTCACGCAGTGAGCGACGCAGCGGTGTGCCACCAGATGAATTGGTCTGATAGATCGAGTCAAGCAGATCAGCTTTCTCACCCGTCCGTTCTGATGAGTTCATCGACTTGATAGTTTCAGTATTGCTGGTGCTATTAAGCTTCGCGTAGCCAATCCGAATATTCTCCGCTGAAGCAACAACCTTGCCGAGCGCGGATTTTGCCGTGAATTCACGACTCCTTGAATAAGTAAACCAGTTGGCAAAGTTCTGCAATTCTTCAGCGAAGGTACAGACGCCATCGGTTGTTATACAGTCAGTACGATCTTCATACTTCGTATAGGTGTCAGCGCCACCATCAGCAGCCGACTTGATCTCAATCAGCTCACCCTCAGAATTATCAGGGTCGAGGATTGGCGAAGGTGTCGCATCTACCTCACCATCACCATCGAGATCAGTCCACTTGTAATAGCGCGGGATGTAGTAGTTGTTGACCGCAATATCGCCAAAATCAGATCCGCCAGTACAGACGTCCACCTCAACAAGACAGCCACTGCCAAACCAGTTTGGAATCAGGCAAACCGTACTACATACCTCGGGATTGCTGGAAACCCCTACTCCCGTATAAGTCTTGGGCAACGTGAGGTTTGTTGTCGGTGTCGATGTTAGCGGGTTGTGCCGCGCCGCTGTCGGCGGGCTATCCGGGAATTCATTGTCACTGGTGTCGAGACCATCCCATGGTGTGTAGCGAATCTCCGGGTTGTAATAAATAGTATTGAAGTCCGGATTGCGCAGGCGCCATACCCCCTGGTTGGGCGACGCTTCTTCACTGGCGGCAACATCACTACTGCCCGCAGTCGCTTGCATCACGTAGCGCACGTAGTTACCCGAATCGAAGTAATACACCCCATCAGACTGATCCGTCAGGACATCCCAGTCCATAGACCCGGAGTCGTCGTTGACAATCAGTACGTTCGGCTCAGGACCCACCACCAGTTCAAGCGGTATCTGCGACAGCTGGAAGTCAAACTGAACCACATCTTCAACAGACCCCGGTGGTGCCCCCTCAAGCGGTTCGATCACAATGTACGCGGTCTGGTCAAACAGGCAACGATCGGCATCCGAGAAATCGGCAGTATCACAAACGTCATAGAGGAAAGAATCCTCGCCAGAGAAGCTTGCGTTAGGTCGATAAGTAAAACTGCCATCAGTCTCGAATGGTGGCAGCAACTGACCAAAGGCAGTTACAGCAGACTTCAGCTGGAAATATATCGTATCTGGCTCGCTGCCAGGTGCCGGCGTACAGGCTGGATCCAGCGGATCACAACCTTGTCCATCCATGTGCGTATTATCAATATCGCGCACCTTGGCTCGCAGCCCTTCCTGAACATTGTCGGGTTCACAGAGCAATGCACCACAGACCAGGTCTCCCGCCTGAGCCATAACAAAAGTCACGGGTTCCTGTGGTGTTGGCAAATCGTTTTTAGGTTCAACAAGCACAGTCACCGTGGCACAACGGACATCACTGGGTGGTGTAAAGGGTGCTTCTGACCCAGGCTGATCATCCTGGATACAATAAGTAAATGAGTCCTCGCCGTGGAAATTCTCAGCTGGTTTGTAGATGATCTGGGTATCTGCAAGTCCAGATCCATCCACTGTGGTATCTGCCGTCTCATCATCCTGACAGCCATTCTCTGAACAGGACACCTCGCCATTGGCGATAGTCTGCAAGTCGCCCGTATCAAGCGGATCCGCCTGTCGGGTAGCTGATCGGTAGCGGTGAATAGAACCACTGTCATCAACAAATTCCTGCCCCACGAGAATCACCTTGAGCGGAGGGTCGCCCTGATAGTCATTAAGGGTAGGGTTAAAGATTATCGGGTCGCTGTCTTCTTCGATGATCAGTTCCGGGAAGTCACTATAATGATCATCCGTTGCAGTCGGCGTGTCATCGCCGATCGCGTTAACGGTAATCATGAAGCTATCCTGGTCAAACAGCGGGATAGCGGCAGCAGGTGCTTCCGGTGGCCGGCCGAGGTCAGTGGCGCGTACCGTTACATCCACTTCACCGTGGGCGTCTGCGCCAAGCTGCAGCGATACAGATGAATTGGTTGTCGTATAGGTGATAGTACGCTGCCCTGCTACCGGCACATCATTAACGACAATGGCACCTGCCAGATTACTCTCATCGATGACGCCTGTCGGCACATAGGTATTGGGCCGATCGACCAGGGTCACAGTGAATGTCAGTAACTCATCTGAAGGGTCACTGTCAGTCAGGTCAGCGTCTGCAAAAGTACCCGCAAGGTCAAGCACGATGTCGCCGGAATCCTCATTGACTACCTTGTCGCCGAAGCTGCCAGATAGCGGCGCATCATTGACGGAGTTCACTGTCACCGTAAAGACCAGGTCAACAAAGGCGTTTGGCCCAGGTGAAGCGGTGTCCTGCGCCCGAATTGTCAGCGTTGCTGCACCATGCTCGTTAGCTGGTGACCATAGCTCGAGGTCATTGCCTGTAATATTCGTGCTGAGCAGCGCAGCGTCAGTGTTGTTATTAACGGTGAACACAAGGGAATCATTATCCTCTCCTGTACTACCATCCAGCAGGCCGTCAGCATCAATATCAAGGTCGCTGAACAACTGGCTTAGCACAACCGTTCTTCGCAAACCGGTGGTGAACTGATCCTCGTTATGGCTGATGCCATCAGCTGCAAGGGTAGATCCTGCCGCGGTTAGCGCCGGATCGTTATCATTCTGCGGTGTAATCGTGAAATTGATGCTGCCTGTATCTTCGAAAATGATACCGGCTGGGGCTACATCGTCCGCCACAGTGTAGGCGACCGATGCGCTGAATTCCTCAACGGTGTTGTCTGCAGTCGTCACAAATGTTGCTGAACCATCAGCGTTCAGCGTCAGGGTACCAACTGTCTTGCCGCCACTGATAACAGGGAGGGGAGTTCCAACATTGCCCGTGCTGCCATCAACAGCGCTAACCACCAACGTTTGTGCTGGCAGATCTGCATCAGTATCGTTGGTCAGTACATTAAAGTTGGCAGTTGCCCCTTCATTCAAAGTAACAGCATCGTCTGTCGCAACCGGCACATTATCGTTTACTGCATTAATGGTAATGACCACGTTGGCAGTATCGTCAAGAACAGGCGTACCGTTATCCGTTACTGTCGCTGTCAGGTTAAAGACTGTCGTTGTCTCAAAATCCAGCTGCGCAACGTCGGCAACAGTAATGTTGCCTGTACTACTATCAACGGCAAACGCCGTCCCTGTCAGCTGGAAAGTCTTTGTTTGACTGGCTTCCGCATCAGTTGCCGTCAAGGTACCAACAGAACTGCCATTACTGGAGTTTTCCGCGATACTAAATGCCTGGTCATCAATGACAGGCGCGTCGTTCACTTCAGTAACAGTTACCGTTATCGTCTGGGTCACGGTCGCAGGCGTAGCTGGCGCCACATCAGAGGCGATTGCTTGAACAACAATATCAAAACTACCGTTAAAGTTTGCCTCCGGCGTGACGGTCAGCCCCACTACCTGGCCCGACGTCAGGGTCCAGCTACCACCGGTATTGTCTGTGCCGGCACTAAGGGTTCCGTTAACGCCCGTAAACTCGAGAACCAGCGTTTCACTACCATCTGTGTCAACCAGAGAAGTGGTTACAGACAGCGGAATTGCGGCGTCCTCAGGACCTGATGCATCTGCAACCAGCAGATTGGGCGAATCTGTAACAGCATTAACCGTCACGGTGATTATCTGCTCGGTGTCGGCAGTATTACCAGGTGCCACTGTCGCCGTTGAGGTTACTTTGAAGTCAAACGTAGCGTTACTGTTCTGTTCGCCTACAACTGTAATCGCATTCAATGTCCAACTCGTTACATCTATCGTGCCGGTTGAGGAGGCGCTATTGGTACCATCGGAGATTTCCGCACCCGTTGGCAACCCTGAAATCAGCACGGAAAGCGTTTCCCCGACAGTGGGATCGACCAGGGCAGTGACGATACCAAGATTCGCTGCGACGTCCTCAGGCGTCGTTATTGCATTGTTCACCGACAGGGTGGGTGCATCGGCTACAGGATCTACCGTGATCGTGAAGGTTTGCGACGCGCTGGTATCATCGCCACCATTGGCTGTAC